>JANOTW010000449.1:0-5290 GCA_031416575.1 Ferruginibacter sp. | reverse complement strand
CGCTGCTTTTGCTTCTTTCAAAAAATATGCTTCGCATTTTTTGAATACCGGCAAGCCGGTACCGAACCAAAAGAGGCGGCTTATGCAGTTACTGATTTTAACCCGAACCAAAATTCTTAGATCAAAATGATACTGGTAGCACCTTTGCGAATAAAACACCTAATCCTATTATTTTAATCCCGGTAATAATACTTCTTTAATCCATTGGCCATCATGCAGGGTTACAAAGTCCGGGTCTTCCAATGCTTCCTTTCCTTCATCTTCACAAATGATCCAGCCCTTATAATCACGGTCTTTAAGCCATTGCGTTATAGCCAAAAGATCAACCTTGCCCTTACCCATCAAAGCAAATTCAGGCTCACCGTTCCAGTCTTTATAATGCACATGATTAATCATAGGTGCATATTCTTTCATCTTTTCAAGCGGATCCATACCTGCGTTTATTATATGGCCTACATCCGGTGTCCAGCCCGTAGCTGCGCTATCTAATGATTCCAGGATTACCTGATAATCTTCTTCGGTACGGGTTATAGAAGAATGGGGTGAATTTGGGTGAAAGCTACATGGGACCCCCTTTTCCATCGCTCTTCTGGAAACGCTGTTCACTATATTTACCAAACTACGGCGACGGGATATTAAATTATGCCTGCCGCCAGGTATTTGAACCGTACAAAGTATAGCTCCGGGGAAACGCTGCAATAAGCTGATGGTTTGGTCTGCTTCTTCACGTTCCTTTTCCGTTTCTTCCGTTCCATTCCATTCCAGGGCCAGGGCAATAGCTGCCAGTACTATTCCATGCTCTTTCAATTTTGTTTCCAGGCGTCCGGGGTCGCTTAAATCCCCCATCCAAAAATGGATGGGTTGAATTCCGGTAAATCCGGCCTTGGCAATTATTTCAATCATGTGCCCTAAACGACCGGCATGGGTTTGTCCATCATTATGCATGAACCATGTATATACCTCAGATCCAAACCTAAAGGGAAATTGCTGTGTCATAGTTAAATACAATTTTGTCTTTGAATAAAAATTAAAGCCCGTGCTTAATGCACATTTCCTTAATGAATTTCATGCCATTTTCGGCAATATCCCAAGGCTCGGAATATTCCCGCCAGACCCCAATCGAATTGGCAAAATCAGGATCATTCCGGGAAAAAGCTTCGATAGTGAGCCAACCTTTATACTTTATTTTTGCTAATGCTGAAAAAATTTCATCCCAGTGCACATGTCCATCACCAGGTGTTCCCCTGTCGTTTTCACTGATGTGAACATGCGCCAGCACCGGGGCAATGGTTTGGATGGCCCGGGTAAATTTCTTTTCTTCGATGTTGGCGTGGTGGGTATCGAACATGGCCCTTACGTTGGGGTGCGCTACTCTGTTAACCAATGCGGTTAACTGATCCATGGTGTTACATAAATAACATTCAAAGCGGTTAAGCGCTTCCAAGGCCAATATAATGTTTGCCTGAACTGCATACTCACCGGCTGCGTGCAATACTTCAGCGCTCCAGGCATATTCCTGATCTTCGGGGGGATGCTGCGCAAAGATGGCATGGGCCGAATGAAAAGGCCCGCAAATTACTTTGGCATGCATATCATGGGCACGGTCAATAGCCCATTTAATGCGATCCAGCCCCCTGGCCCTTACTGCAGCGGAAGCACTAATGGGGTTTTCATCCTTACCTAATACGAAAACACAAGTTGTCTCCAGGCCCAGGTTCAGTGCATGGTCCCCAAACCGTTGGTAAGCTGTTTTATCCAGTGAACCTATTAAACATTCTACACCATCATAGCCGGTCTTTTTCAATCTATCGGCAACAGGCATCAATTTATCCGAAACTACCGCCGACCATGCCAGTACATTAAATCCAATTTTATTCATTGTTTAATTATTGAATAGTGTTTGTAATAAAAGTATTTTTAAAACTTGGGCAAACTGTGCCGTTGTAATTTTTAATGCGATATAAACGGGTAAGCAAAATTGAATTTCGCAAGGAGTTTTCCGGTTTTCGGCTTGGCGAAGGGCGGGATTATCAGCCCTAAAGTTCATAAGAAGCACAAATGTCCGGGCTTGCACAAATGTTTCTGCGAAGCACGTCAGCCCGCCTTTTGCCAAACCGCTGTTACCTGCCGGGCTTTCTTTTTGGCTCATATCAGCCGTCTTACTTTTTGCCGATAGTTGATATAATCCTGTCCGTGTTCCTTTGTCAAAAATTCTTCTTCAAGCCGGATTTGAATTTGAATTAAAACGTAACCTAAAATCAAGAATATACCTGTCAATGCGTTGGGTGTTGTTAAGAATAACCCAACTAAACTCATTATCATTCCTAAGAATATAGGGTTTCTTGAAAGTTTAAAAAGTCCTGTTGTTACAAGTTCAGTTTTAGTTTCCGTGTCAATACCGATACGCCAGGAATTTTTCATATTTCCTTGTGCGACAATTGTCCAAATGAGTGCAATTGCCAAGAGTCCAAGTCCAATATATTTTAAGGTAAAATTATCCAATGAAATTATAGGTAAAAATTTGTCGTGCCAGGTTGGAAAAAAAGCAAAAGCCATAACGTAAACAAACATCGCAATAAGTGTCAACTTGAAATAAAGTCCGATAAGTCCAAATGCACTGTCGCCTTTTGGCAAAACAAGTGGATTTTTTCCAATTCTTCTTGCAACAATTACGCTTTTCAAAACGAAAGCCAGGCCGAAATAAATTATAAAATAAATTGGCAGGGCCAGTCTTAATATTTCGTCCATTTTCTGTTGGTTTGTTTATACGGTTTGATCGTCAAAGCCTTGCAGGTAACTGATAAATATTTACAGGCGCCAGTTCATTTTGCAGGTATCCGGTAAGGCACATTTATTTCTACTTTACCAGCCCATTTTTTGGGTACTGGTTTACCTGCGGCCCAATGAATGGCATTTATAACAAGATGCTGAAAAGGCACCAGTCCAAAATCTTCCGGATGGCCCAGGGTAGTCATAAAAAATTTACCGCCGTAGCTATTTTGTCCCGTCCAGGCTACCGGGTTATCAAAAGCACCGGGCTTGTTTGGATTAACGGAATGCCCCATTAATAGTGCCTTTGATCCTTTAGACGGATAATCGGGCAACACTTTATATAACCAGGATTTTGCATGAAATGGTTTGTCTATTCCTGTAAGGATTGGGTCTGCTGAAGCAGCCGGAATAATGGATACATCAGTAGAAGACTCATGGCCGTAATGCGTATGGTTGGCTTTACCGCCCCAACCCGGTGGCGAATTAAAAGCAAGTTCGCCAAAGGCATTCCATTTCTCCAGCTCGTGCCCTTTTGGGTAGTTAAAGGCATGGGTAGTGGTTCGGAAACCAACTACCGGTTTACCGGTTTTCAAGTAATCTTCAATATATTTAACCTGATTGGCGGGCAACCGGCGCCAGCGAAGAAAAAATACTGCCACATCAGCCTTTTGCAAAACTTCCAATCCCGTAATATTTTCTTCGGAATTATGATCAGGAAAAGCTTTTAATACTTTGGTGCGAAACCCATAATTTTTTTCTAATTCGGCTGCAATAAGCGGCAGTGTTTCTTCACCGCTATACTCATGGTCGCCGGTAACAAATACGATTAATGGCTTTTTCACATTGGCACTGGTTTTGGCCTGCGCAAAGGGGTAAAAGGCGCACTGCATCAAAACGCATAGCAAAAACAGGTACTTCATGCTTCGTAAATTTTTCATATACTGTTTTAAGATTGATAAAATTAAAATACACCGGTAAAGATAGCTATACTGCACAACGGGTATATTAGTGAATAGGATTAGGTGTTTTATTCGCAAATGCCCTGCTATATTCGTTTTCTCTTTTAAATTCGTTGCATTTGCCTCCCTCCCGATGGCAATCGGGAGGTAACTCTTGCAACGCCGCTGCTTTTGCTTCTTTCAAAAAATATGCTTCTCATTTTTTGAATCCCGACTACGCCGGTACCAAACCAAAAGAGGCGGCTTATGCAGTTACTGATTTTAACTCATACCATAACTCACAGACCAAAATCATATCTGTAGCACGTTTGCGAATAAAACACCTAATACTATCAATTATTTTTTGTTGCATTTATTATTGATTGATATAGATGTTTGGTTGGTTATGCGATTGTCCGGTTAACCGATTGGCCAATTGTTCGATTGCCCGATTGCCCGATTGCCCGATTGTCCGATTGTCCGATTGTCCGATTGTAGAGACAAGGCATTGCCTTGTCTCTACGTTCCCGAAAAATCTGGGTGTTCCAAAAGGGGGCAAAAATTGCTAATTTAAAACACAATTAAAGATCCCCAATGGTATGCGGTACACGAGGGCGATGCAACGATGATGCCCATTGCTTCACAGCCTGGACAAAAAAATTTATTCACGTTTTTATTCGTTGCGAAGTATAATAAACTCATTTCTCCAGTGGGTGTTGTTTAAGCAGTTCTTCAGGTGAATAAAAGCCGGTTTTATTTTTAATGGCCGCCCGTACTTCTTTCACCTTGTTTGGTGAGATAGCGGACGCTTTGTTTCCAAAGGAATTTCGCACGTAAGTTAGTACGGCTGCTACTTCATCGTCTTTCAGCATCCCTCCAAAGGGGGTCATAGGTACCTGGCCGGGGTAATTTTTACCTTGCACTTCAATTGGGCCATGAAGCCCTTTTAACACCAGTTTAATCAGACGGACGTCGTTTCCTACCACCCAATTTGTAGCCGTAAGTGGTGGAAAGCCGGAGGTTGCCAGGCCTTTACCATCTGGTTGATGACAGGTATTACAGAACCCTTCCCGCACATAAATCTCTTTCCCTTTTATGAAAAGGTCACGTTCCGCTCCTTTCAGGTCAGTTTTGACAGCATCAACTTTTTTCTCCTTCACAGCATGTCCGTTGAGGTGGGCCAGCGCCGTTTCATAGGCATCCACCATCCAATCATCGAGTGGCTTCTTACCGGCTT
This sequence comes from Ferruginibacter sp., assembly GCA_031416575.1. Lineage (GTDB taxonomy): Bacteria > Bacteroidota > Bacteroidia > Chitinophagales > Chitinophagaceae > Ferruginibacter. Next base: position 343 of record JANOTW010000449.1, on the reverse strand, counting down.
CTGTCACAATGGGCAGGCCCTTTTCCTTATCCAGCCAGGAGGCTGCTACTATCGCTTCGAGGCGGACACGGCCATGATCATCCGCGGCTGCCTGCATCAGCAGGTTTGCCTGATCTGCTACCTGGTGGCCTGTATAACGCAGCACCCGTACGGCGGCAGCCCGGGCACGGAAGTCTTGTGCATGAAGTAACTGGCGAAGCAATGTTTGATCAACCTGGTTAAGTCCCCAGCTTACCCATAATGCTTCCAGCAAATGGTGTTCATACCGGGTATCTTTTTTATCAAGGTTGGCAACCCAGGCCTTAATAAGAGAAAGCACCTCAGAAGCCTGACGACCCCTCAG
>JANOTW010000448.1:0-3832 GCA_031416575.1 Ferruginibacter sp. | reverse complement strand
TATTTGAATCCACTCATCAGGATTTCGTTCATGCCATCGCATTACCTGGATTTATAGTATTCTTTAAATTGAAGACATGAGTTTCTAAAATCCAAAGTGCATTTTACGCCGGGGTTTCATCCCACTTCAAATGGCGCTGCTATGAAAACCCGCCGGAACGTCAAAACCCTTAACAGCACTTCGGCGGTTTAAAAAAATTCGCTTCACAATTCGCTTCCCGTCTTTGCATGATAATTTATATCGCCTCAGCTATTGAGATGGGCTTATTTTCTACAACGGCCTTATACAATGTTTCATTGATCGCTTTTTCACTTTTTGCAATTACAACCGTAGCTACCGTATTGCCAATTAAATTGGTGATGGCCCTCGCTTCGCTCATAAAACGATCAACACCGAGCAACAATGCCAGGCCTTCTACCGGTATCACTTTGATGGCTGTTAAGGTAGAAGCCAGTACAATAAATCCACTGCCCGTAACGCCGGCAGCCCCTTTGCTGGTGACCATCAAAATACCGATAATAGTTAGCTGCTGGCCAATTGTCAGGTCTATGTTAAATACTTCAGCAAGAAAGATGACAGACATACTGAGGTAGATGGCGGTGCCATCTAAATTAAAACTGTAACCTGTTGGAATAATTAAGCCAACCACACTTTTATCGCAGCCGGCAGCTTCCAGCTTTTGGATGATATTTGGTAACACAGGCTCGCTGCTGCTAGCCCCCAGCGTTATCAATAATTCTTCTTTGATATACTTCAGTAATTTAAACAAACTAAACCCATTGTATTTGCAGATGAGATTCAATACGACCGCAATAAATAAAAATACGGTGATGTAAAAACTGAGCATCAGCTTTCCGAGCAATAATAAACTTACAAAACCAAATTGCCCGATGGTGTAGGCCATACCGCCAAAAGCGCCAATAGGCGCCAGCCTCATTATAATTTTCATGATATTGAAAATCACTTTGCTTATTTTATCAAGAGTGGTAACCAGGCTGCTGCCATAGGGCCCTAACCTGTTAAGGCCTGCACCGAATAAAATGCTAAAAAATAATATTTGCAATATATCTCCCTGGGCAAAGGATTTAAAAATATTATCGGGAATGATATGCGTGAAAAAGTCCACCCAGTTTAATTCTTTTGCCTGGGTAGTAAATTTAGATACCTTATCACTCTGTAAATGGTTGATAGCAATGCCCACACCAGGTTTTACAAAATGGGTTACCAGCACGCCAATGACCAGTGCAAGGGTAGTTACCAGCTCAAAATATAGCAAGCCCTTGCCTCCTACCCTGCCTACTTTTTTCATATCGCCTGCACCTGCTATTCCCAATACGATGGTAAAAAAAATGATGGGGGCAATGATCATTTTTATCAGGTCAATGAACTTTTCGCTGATGAGTTTACCCGTAGGCGCAAAAGAAGGGTACAGCCATCCCACCAGTATTCCTAATACGATACCAATAATGACCTGGATGTATAATATTTTTAAATACTTCATGCCGTTATCCTGTAGTTTAGAGTAATTTTAGGCCAATTTATAACTAAATATGAACCCGATAAAATCTTCTTTCATCCAAACCATGCGTTGGTTTGGGCCTAATGACCCTGTTAGCTTAAGTGATATCAGGCAAGCTGGCTGTACAGGTGTTGTAACAGCGCTGCACCACATACCTAACGGAGAACCATGGCCGCAGGATGAAATAAAACAACGCAAAGATGAAATAGAAGCCGCAGGGCTCCGCTGGACGGTAGTGGAAAGCGTACCGGTGCATGAAAATATTAAAACACAATCCGGAAATTACAAGGAGTATATCAACAACTACCAGCAGGGCCTGAGAAACCTGGCTGCCTGCGATATCCGTATCATTACGTATAATTTTATGCCGGTACTCGACTGGACCAGGACTGACCTGGCCTATGAAGTTGCAGACGGGAGCAGGGCCCTTCGTTTTGAAAGAGCGGCTTTTATAGCTTTTGATACCTTATTGCTAAAACGGCCAAATGCAGCGTTGGACTATACTTCAGCCGAATTAGCCAGGGCAGGAAAATGCCTGGATAGCATGAGCGTGGATGAAATACATACCCTGGAAAGAAATATCATTGCAGGCCTGCCCGGCAGTGAGGAAAGTTTTACGCTTGAAAAATTTCAACTGGCGTTAAATGCTTATGATGGAATTACCGCCCCCATATTAAAGCAACACCTTATCTACTTTCTGCAGCAGGTAATACCCGTTTGCGACGAAGTGGGCATACAAATGGTGATTCACCCGGATGATCCTCCCTACCCTATTTTAGGATTACCACGCGTAGTGGGTACAGCATCTGATGTTAGAGAAATTTTTACCGCGGTTCCTTCACTCAGCAATGGCTTATGTTTTTGCACCGGTTCATTTGGGGTAAGGCCGGATAATGATTTGCCTGCAATGGTGAAGGAGTTTGCAGACCGTATCAACTTTGTACATCTTCGAAGCACCAAAAGAAATGGGGAAGGTGATTTCTATGAAGACAATCACCTGGAAGGCGATGTGGACATGTATGCCGTGGTGAAAGAACTGGTAGCGGTTATGCATAGCCGAAATACGGATATCGCCATGCGCCCCGATCATGGGCACCAAATGCTGGATGACCTGAGAAAGAAAACCAATTCCGGTTATAGTGGCATTGGCCGGCTGAGAGGATTGGCCGAATTGCGGGGATTGGAATGGGGCATACAAAGAAATTTGAATGACCAAAATAAATAATTTCTGAAACAGGCCGCAGCCTGTTCCTACAAACAAAACCAGAATTTTTAAAAGGATTATTTCTTTCTGTTCAATAAAGCAAAATAATGCAGGCTGATGAACCGGCCGTTTTTAATTTCGCAGTCTTTATGGATGCCTTCATAACTAAAGCTGAGCCTGGTTAAAAGTTTGGCGCTGCTTTCGTTGCCATCTTCCACAACTGCCGCGATGCGATGTATTTCCAAAACATCAAATGCATATTGAATAATGGGAGGAACGCATTCACTCATTATGCCGGCACCTTGCTTACCCGGCTACAACCAATACCCGATCTCAATATGCTTATGCTGCTTGTTCCAGTCATTAAACCCGCAGGCGCCAATTAATTCAGCAGGGTTATTTTTAAAACAAATGGCCCACCATATACCGCTTTCATTTTTTAAAAGGTCATTATAAAAATCCATTTGAGCATTGGTGGATTCGAATGTTGTATAAGAAACACCATAATGTTTAATAATATCCGGATGGGATAGCCCCTCGAATATTTTTGATTGATCGGAAGCAGTAATATTCCTTAATAGAAATCGTTCGGTGTTTATTTCGGGGAACATGATTTTTTATTGATTAACAAAAATACAAGCCTGGAAGGCAACTTGTCATTAAAACGTTATGGGATGGAAGGGATGCATCCAAATCGGGTAAAGGTTTTGCAGGAAGTATCTTCCATGCAATCATATTTTTTTGTTATCCGGGCTGAAAAATATTGCATGGCATTCCCGAAAAAAATGCCGAAAGGTCGGCACAGGCCGGGATTTCGCAATACAGTTTTTTGTCCAAACCATATTTCATTTCTCAACATCGTTGCATCGCCCTTCCATACAACCATATTTTTTTTATTGTCCGGGCTGAATGATTTCATGGCAACATCGTTGCATTGATAATCCCGATAGCGTATGCGTATCGGGACGCTCCTTCTATACAACCATATTTATTTTTTGTCCAGGCAGAGAAGCAATGGTCATTCCCGAAAAATCGGGATTTCGAAATACTGGATTTTTGTCCAAGCTATATTTCCTTGCTCAACATCGTTGCATCGCCCTCTTGTACCT
>JANOTW010000447.1:0-13339 GCA_031416575.1 Ferruginibacter sp. | reverse complement strand
ATTGGTCAAAACGCAAAGCACAACAACCCGGCTGTTCAGGAACGGGTAATAAATGCAGACTTCAGCAGTCTACTTTAAGTTTTAATAAAATATTTAAGGCCTATGATCTCGTCCGTACCCAATCAAACACAATTCTATATTAATTAAATTGTAACAATTTCTAAACAATTGATCAGCCAAAAAATATTGCAAAGACCCGATTCAGTACACCCGTTTTATTTCTTTTTACGCCTGCGGCAAATAAACCGGGAAAACTGTACCGGATAAATATTTTTTTAATTGCGATTGGCTCGTACCTCACCAAATACTATTATAGATTAATCAAATTGTAATAATGACTTAATGATTGTTAAAAAATAGGTCTGCCAAAAACTATTGTAAAGACCCGATCCAGTACACCCGCCTTATTTTTTTTACGCCTCCGGCAAATAAGCCGGGAGAACTGCACCGGATAAATAAATTGGTCATTGAGATTGGCTCGTACCTCACCCAACACAATTCCACCTACTTCAAATTTTGAAGACACTGCAAAACAGATTGTATAAAAATCTACTTTAAAAAACTCCTTCATACCTATCTGTCGCAAATTTCTTGACAGGCTTTGTCAAAAGCAAGGTCTGCGCCTTCATTGCATTTCGGCTGGCCACGGGTTTTGCAAAAATAATCTCCACCCCGGTTTGGCCTCCTTCGGAGAAAATATTTGTGAGGTAATATTCTTTTTACAAAAACCTTGCTTTTGCCAAATTCTGTTTCAAGGCCGGGTTGCTACGATTAGAACGAACGAGGCGTATGCCGACTTTAAACATTTATCAACAATTAAAATTTACAATCATGGAAATGACAGCAAGATTAACAGGTGATGCAAAAATCAGTACCCTGAAAAATGACAAACAGGTGGTAAACTTCAATGTTGTCGTAATGGCGTAATTCCGGCCTCCAATACTGGGAATATAAAATTGCCTGGAGACTTGTCTTTATTACCCCATTTTTCAATAATTGCTTTCATGTCATCCGTTAAAAAAACAGTAATTGATTTTGGCTCGCTACGCATAGCCCGTTCTGTTTTTGAACGTTCAAAAATCACATAGCTGTCATTGATGTTTTTATTTTTCAGGCAGGCAATATCTTTTGCATTCATCCCATTTCCGAAATAACTGAACAACCAATAATCCCTTGCTCTTTCTTCACTTTCCAGTTCTGGTTCACACTTATAATAATATATCTTTTTAATATCGTCTAAGTCAAGAGCTTTCTTAGTATTTTTTGAAGCTGGTATACAATATCTGCGCCTTCCAAAAGGATAACATTTTTCTCTTTTTATAATACCCTCTTCGATAGCTTCATTGAAAATAGAACGAAGCGGCCTGAGATACATACCAACAGTAGTTTTAGAAATATTTTGGTTTTTTAACCAGCTCTCGTATTCATTAAGATAAGAAACAGTAATTTCTGAAAAGCGAACATCCCCACGAAATTTCTTTAGTGATACATAACTGCAATGATAATTTATACCAGTACAGATACGGCCTTCCCTTAAAACTTTTTTGATAAATGCCAGATAAGATATTGAAATGGTACCGGGCTTTTTATGCTCTTCAAGTAGAATCGGAAACTTTTTGTAAAAAGGAGAATAGTCGAACTCATTTGTACTTTGTGAAGGCACTTCAGGCTTTAATTTTCTTTGCCGGAAAAGATTAATATTATGAATAAAATTTTTTTCAAAATCAGCAAAACTGAAAGGGTCTAATTGATTGACCGCATTTTCGGCAGTTCTTTCAATCTCCTTTAATTTATCCCGTATGGATTGCAGTTCATTACTTATCCTGGAGGCTGTCAGTTTATCAAACTCCTCTTTTGATAAATCAAAGATGGATTGATAATACTCGGTAAGCCGTTCAAAAGTTACCCTTAACTTAACAGGATATTCCTTTGATTTCTTAATCCTCCTGGTATCGGGAAGGATGCATAATGTTGTTGACATAACTGATAATTTTTCATTTTCACAAAATCTTTCCCTTCAAAAATTTGCAAACAATTTGCAAACAAACCACAGTTAAACGGCTGTAAAATACCATTAAGCTAAAAAAGAAATAATCATGCAACAAGTTGAACTCTAATACTTTAGATTAAAATCGGTTAAACCAGGCAAAGCTGAGTAAAGAATTTCATCCTTCTACGGATCAGAAGGTTTGAAGTTCTTTTAGGCAGAATGTTTTTAAATGGCTCTGTAGCTCAATTGAATAGAGCACTTGACTACGGATCAAGAGGTTTCAGGTTTGAATCCTGACAGGGTCACCACACAGGACAGAGCAGCATTTTCGCTGCTCTTTTCTTTTTTACAACCTTCAGAACCCCTGCCAGTATTGCAAAAGCCTGTGTTAATCAACAGTTCAGGTGGGGCGGGCGCCCTGGATTGATAAGGTGAATCATGTGTATGGTCTTTTCATGGCAAGGATATTTAATTTTAAACCCGGCTTTAGTTCCTTATATGCAAGCCCGGTGCTACCTTTATTGGTGAGAGAAGTATTGAAAACGCAAAACATAAAGAATTGAAAAACGGCATTGTAAAAATTGATGAAGACAAATTATTTTATGAAACGCGTAATAATGGTGCGCCGCTTATATCTATTCACTATACTGCACAAGGGATAAAAACGTAAGGAAAAAATTTTTGTCCGGGCAGTGAAGCTATGTGCATCATCCTTGCATCGCCCTCTTGTACTATATACCAATGGGCAACTTTAATTACGTTTTAAATTAATTCGGGAGCGTATTTTATTTGGTTATTGTGCAAAATAAATATCACTAATTTATCCCTTGCGCAGTATAACAGGTAAAAATTGATTAAGAATATTTAATGTATTAAGTTATAAAAAATCAATTAAAACAATAAACGATGAAAACAAATTATTTTAAAACGAAATGTTTTTCGGTAACCGCTGCGATATTGCTGGCATTACCTGTTTTTGCGCAACGTAATGTGGATAAAAAAGAATGGAAGCCGCTTTTCAATGGAAAGGACATAAATGACTGGGTTGTAAAAATTCATCATCACGAAGTGGGGGACAATTATGGAAATACTTTTAGGGTGGAAGACGGTATTATTAAAGTACGGTACGATCAGTATGATACATTTAATGAGCGGTTCGGGCACTTGTATTACAAACAGCCATTTGGTTACTACCATTTGGTATTTGAATACCGCTTTACTGGTATATGGAGAAAAGACGCTCCGGAATACACGATTAAAAATAGTGGCGTAATGTTTCATTCGCAGGGTCCGAAAACTATGCCACGTGAACAAAACTGGCCAATATCGGTAGAGTTTCAATTACTGGAAGGACTGGGTAATGGCGCTCCCCGGCCTACGGGTAATATGTGTTCGCCCGGAACAAATGTCGTGTTCCAAGGCAAAATAGATCCAAGGCATTGCATTTCTTCTTCCTCCAAAACTTATGTTGGGGACCAATGGGTAAAAGGTGAAATTATCGTACTGGGCGATTCGCTGATAACACACATCATAAACGGGGATACGGTACTCCGGTATTCCAAACCCCAGATTGGTGGCGACGTAGCGGACCGTTACGACCCGGCAATAAAGATAGATGGCAAAATGCTGAAGGAGGGATTTATCGCCTTGCAAAGCGAAGGGCAGGAAGTTGATTTCCGGAATATAAATATCCTCAGCCTGGAAGGATGTATGGATCCGAAATCAAAAAAATATAAATCTTACTATATTAAAAAGAATGATGCGGCGTGCCGGTAAAGCCAAAGCCCCTTCTAACTCCCCCAAAAAGCAAGAGCCAAAATGCAAAGCCAATGGTCATTCAAATGACTTAATTGATGAAGGTGTGGTAATAAAAAGGATTGGCTGAAAATGTCAATTCGAAAATGAGCTACAACCTGAACGTATTTCGTAACACCTACTTAATTAGCAGGCCGGTAATTATTGCCAGCCCAATACTCAATAATGTACCAATTACCAGGTATTCGGTTTTTATTTCTGGACGGTCTTTCTCATTAAAACGGATGATTCCTTTTGCCGCTATTAATAAGCCGATGGCAGAATACTGGCTTTGCAAAACAAAAAGAAGAATGATGATACGCTCTACTATGCCTATCCATTTACCGGCATTGGAAAGGCTCTCTGCATCGGGTATTTTATCCCGCCATTGTTTGGTAAGCTGACCGATTAAAATACCGGCTGGTGCGGTTAAGAAAATAAAAGCGGTGATGGTTTTCCAAACAGCAGGTTGTGCGTTTAACTGCTGCCAGGTAAGCAGTACATCGTTCCATTTGATAAAAGTAAAATACCAGCAACCAATGATTATCATCAAATGCAATAGCTGATCAATGAGGAAATATTCAACCGTAGGTTTTTGGTAAGATTTCCAGCCATCAATCAATGTATGTGATACCCCGATAATGAGTACTACCAGCCAATACTGCCAGCCAATCAGTATCCATGCAAGTAAGGCTGTAATGAACCCATGCAGGTATAACTTTCCGGAAGCGTAGTGTTTTTCATTGCGGTCATCCACCCAGCTTTTTGGCTGCAATATAAAGTCGGTAATCATGTGCGACAATATGAGTTTGGTTAACCAGACGGATGCTGTAATCATGTTAATTGATTGATGATGTTTTCGTATTGCTGCAGCAGCTTCTCAATTTCCGGCCACCGGCCGGAGCTTACATGCTGGTGGATGGTGCTTTTGGATTTCTTCAGTTTTTTAGCCACTACCTGCTGCGGTTGGCCTTTTAGTAATTCAAAAATTACAGTTGCCTGTTTACCAGTCATTACTTTAAAGATGGCATTGATATAATCCGCTATTACCTGCAGGCCTTCCTTTGCCAGGCTATTGTCCGTGTCGATAACAAGCCTTTTATTGCTTTTCGCTATTTCATCAAAAGCCCTGCCCGATAAAACAAACGCTTCGCCTTTTGAAGTACTCAAGGTTTTTACCGGCCCTTTTACCTGCCCTATTCCGATGCTTATCCGAACATCGGATGAATTCGTTTCTTCGCCCTGCGATATGCTGATGGCGGACGTGCGGCATAACAAAGCTGTTTTAAGGGCTTCGCCCGCATTCTTTTGATATACCTGGAAACTGTCCCCCCTGTAAAACTCAAATTGATAAGGTAACAATACCTGTTGTAAATTCCGGAGCAGCTTTTTTTCTTTTGCCGCTCCAAGTTTTGTAGAGTTTACGATATCTCCCGTAATAACCGCCCGGATAGCCATAGCAAATAATTGGTTGATTGTAAATATACGGTTTTTATTCAAGTTCGTATAAATAGACGAATTTTTTAAAAGTTCGTATAAGTAGCCGAACTTAATGAAGATTCGGTAAATGAGCCGAACTAAGTCGAAATTCGTGTGTGAAGGCGATTATTTTTTTCTATATTCTTTTCGGCTTTATTTGTCTTTGATCGCTCTGCATCTTTAAAAAGCAAAAAAAATGTCACAAAAAATTGCGGCATACCGATAAAAGCTTACACCTTTTTAGAAAGCTGTAAACTTTATAGTACCCTTTACAAATCAAATTTTATCCCTTGTGCCAAAGGCGGTTTATCAGTATAGTTGATAGTATTGGTTTGCCTGCGCATGTAAACCTTCCACGCATCACTGCCACTTTCCCTTCCGCCACCGGTTTCTTTTTCACCACCGAAAGCGCCACCGATTTCAGCGCCGGATGTGCCGATGTTTACATTGGCGATGCCACAATCACTTCCTGCCTGCGAAAGGAATTTTTCAGCCTCTCTCAAATTGTTTGTCATGATGGCTGAGGATAAACCCTGCGGTACCCCGTTTTGCAGGGCGATGGCTTCATCGAGGGTTTTATATTTCATGATGTATAAAATAGGGGCGAAGGTTTCGTGCTGTACTATTTCAAAACTGTTTTTTGCTTCGGCTATACAAGGTTTTACATAACAGCCACTCTCATATCCCCTGCCTTTTAACACACCGCCTTCCACAACAAAATTTCCGCCTTCGGCCTTGCATTTTCCTATCGCATCCACATACATTTTTACTGCATCGGTATCTATCAGCGGCCCTACATGATTTTTTTCATTCAGCGGATCGCCGATCTTTAACTGGCCGTAAGCATGCACTAATTTTTCCTTGAACTTGTTATATATTTTTTCGTGAATAATTAACCGGCGTGTGGTAGTGCAACGCTGGCCCGCCGTACCTACCGCTCCAAAAGCAGCACCGGTCAATGCCATATCAAGGTCTGCATCCTTTGTGATGATGATGGCATTATTACCACCCAGTTCCAGCAAACTTCTTCCCAATCTTTGTGCTACAGATGTTGCCAATGCCTTACCCATGCGGGTACTTCCGGTAGCGGAAACCAATGGTATTCTTGTATCGGCGCTTATCCATTCACCCACTTCCCTGCCACCAACAACTAAATTATTTACGCCTTCCGGTACATTGTTTTTCTTAAAGACTTTCGCTGTAATATTTTGACAGGCGATGGCGCATAAAGGAGTTTTTTCACTGGGCTTCCAGATGCAGACATCGCCGCAAACCCATGCCAGCATGGTGTTCCAGCTCCATACGGCTACCGGGAAATTGAAAGCCGAAATAATACCTACAATACCCAACGGATGATATTGGTCATACATTCTATGCCCCGGCCTTTCGCTATGCATGGTAAGGCCGTGTAACTGACGGGAAAGCCCAACCGCGAAATCACAAATATCGATCATCTCCTGTACTTCGCCTAAGCCTTCCTGTAAGCTCTTGCCCATTTCATAACTTACCAATTGCCCCAAAGCATTTTTTTGGGCCCTTAATTCATCACCGATCTGCCTTACCACTTCACCACGTTTTGGGGCGGGCCAGGTGCGCCATTCTTTAAATGCCTGCCGGGCCTGCAGCACTACCGTATCATAACCGGCCTTGTCGCAGGATTTCACCGAGGCGATCAATTTACCATCCACCGGTGAATAAGAATCAATGGTGGCCCCTTTTGAAGTGATCCATTTCGTGCCCGTAGATACACCCTTGTTTTTTGCCTGCACCTGCAAGTCTGAAAGAAAATTCATATAGCTGATTTTTGTGCAAGTTATGAATTACATAAGGTAGAAGTATTTAGTATAAAGTATTTAGTATTTGGATTGGCCGGCTACGGATTAAAAACCGTGGGAGTGCGCCTCACTGATTGATTTTACATAAAACGTAATTAAAGTTCCCCAATGGTATGCCTTTGAACCGAGTCCCGATTAAAATACGGGATAGACTGTGGCAACGATGATGCCATGAAATACGTCTGCCCGGACAATAAAATTGCAAAATAATGATTCCAATAAGGTTGCCAATCTTTAGGAGGTTGGCAACCTTTACCAACGGTTACAGATTAACACTTACCCCACCTGTTGTCCACCTGCGTGGCATAATACTACCCAGCAAATCGCTGTATTTAATATCAGTAATATTATTTACAGCTATGAAAAAATTTACTTTTTTGGCAACCGTGTAACTAACCTTCGCGTTCCATAAAAAATAATTCTTCGAAATGGCGGCATTTATCGCTGTTGCCTGTTTTGCCGCCCTTTCTTTATACACGAAATTTGTGGAGAGGCTTATCTTTTTAAAAGTATAGATGGTAGTAAATTGCAGCAATGTTTTCGCATGCGAAATAATATAAAATGATGGCGCTGAATCGCTGCTTACGGATTTTAGAAATGTTATCCCGGCATTGATGAACAGGTTTTGATCATTTGTAAATACTTTTTTGTAGGTGAGTTCCATTTCAATACCGCGGGTTTTTACCTTCCTGATATTTTTTGCCAATGCGTAGGTGCCACCCGGCACCAGGTTTACCTTTCTTGGCATGTCTGCGTAAGGGGTAGTAACAAAATCAATCACGTTGTTTTGATCCCTGTAAAAACCGCTCACGGACACTTTGAAATGATTGCTTAAAAATGCATCCGCACCTGCTTCATAACTCCATGAATTTTCCGTACTCAGATCAGGGTTGCCAATAGTACCACTTGAAACGATCGCTTTTTTGTAATTATTATAGCGCTCCGTGAAATCCGCACTGCGTATGGCCCTTCCCGCATTGGCACGCAAAGTGATTTTGCTCCATTGGTACGAAGTATTTAACTGGGGAAGGATGGCGGCGCCATAACTTTCATCCCAATCCAATCGTAAACCGGGTGATACCCTCCAGTTGTTTTTATTGAATAACAAAGAACCAAAAGCGGCGCCATGATGTGTAGCATGATTACCCCTGTCATTGGAAACAATGGCCCTCCTGTCTAATTGCGTACCCAGGCTAAGGTTGAAAAATTGATTGAGCTTTTGTGAATGGAGATATTGTAAAATGAAGTGTTTGGTTTTATTTTCATTGGCGGTTGACCTGGAATTAAATAAATAATGATCGCTGGTTTCTTTATACATCACATCAAACTGCTGACTGTATTTCGCCCGTTGTTGTTTCAGTTGTGCCTGGTTCCACCAGGTGGTTACTTTTTCAGTAGCGGTATCACTTTTAAAAGTGGTGTAAAAATTTTGTGCGGCAAAACGCCGGCTGTCAAAACTGCTTCTAAGCGACAATTGCCAGTTGTTTTTCATTGCGAATGCTATGGAGCCGCTGAGCGTATGGTTGTTCAAATACCCCCTGTTGGTTCCTCTTAAAAACTGGCCCGAAGTATTGTTGCTCAACACACCCAATGCGGCGTTTATTTTCGGGCCTGTTGTATAAAAACCGGCATCCGCATTCACAAACCCATATTCACCCACGGCCATTCCAATATTGGTATGGCTATTCTTATCCTTTTTATATTGGTGAAATGTTTTAGTAATGATATTAATAACACCACCAACGGCTTCTGCCCCATAAATAGCGGCTGCCGGGCCACGCAATACTTCAATACGTTCTATTTCGGAGGGGGCCACGGGTATATAGGAAGAGAAATGGCCGGTAAGCGGATCATTTAATTTAATACCATCCAGCAAAACCAGCACCTGCTGAAAAGTACCCCCTCTCATCACAATATCACTTTGTGCCCCCATGGGGCCGCGTGATTGTACCTCTACACCCGGAACATATTTCAATAACTCGTCTATTGAATTTACAGGTAATTGCTTGAAAAGTTTACCATCAATAACGGTAATGCCCCTGCCGGTTTCGCTGATCTTTTGAGGGGTTCTCGAAGATGTTATTGTTAAGGGGTCAAGATCTACCGGCGTTTGTGCGTAAGTGTTTATGGATGCGATAATGCATACTGACAGGATGATTTTTCTCATAATAAGTTTTAAGAAGCTGCAAAAATAAGGAAGTTAAGTTCCAAACGCGTACAAGGAATTTAAAAAATTGGCGGAGGTTAAGATGCACGTTTTGTTATTTTTTTTTACCCGGGCGATTGTATTTCATGGCAGCATCGTTGCCACGCTCGGTTCAAAGACATACCATTGGGGATCTTTTCCCACGTTGTAAGTAAAAAAAACGGTTTAATGGCGTATTCAATCAGCCTGTTCATCATAAAGTTCACACCATTTTAAAAAGGGGCAAACGGATGCATTCCAAATTGTGCTCCGGTTTAGAGGAGGTGGCCGGTGAGGGCATCGGCCACGGCTGTTAGAAACAACAATGGCAAAAACAAGTCTTTTCTAAAAAGAATATCCGGGTTTCAATTACTATGGATTTTTTACTCCCCTTTAGGGGATGGGGGTTTAATACTGCTCCTGTTCGTTTGGAAAGTCCCTGCTTTTCACATCGCTGATATATTGTTTAATGGCGGTGGATATTTGTTCGTCGAGGTTTAAATACCTCCTTAAAAAACGGGGCTTAAAATCCGTATTGATGCCCAGCATATCATGCATCACCAAAACCTGTCCATCGCATTGACCGCCTGCGCCAATACCAATAGTAGGAATAGTAAGGCTTTGTGTAACCTCCCTGGCAAGCGCAGCCGGAATTTTTTCCAATACAATGGCAAAACAACCGGCTTCCTGCAATAACAAGGCGTCTTTTCTTAGTTTATCTGCTTCCACTGCTTCTGTAGCCCTCACTACATAAGTGCCAAATTTATTGATGGATTGGGGCGTTAAGCCAAGATGCCCCATTACGGGAATACCTGCACTCACTATTTTCTTAACTGAATCAATCACTTCTTCACCACCTTCCAGCTTTACCGTATGCCCTCCGCTTTCCTTCATTATTTTAATAGCGGAGGCCAGGGCTATTTCAGAATTGGATTGATAATAACCGAAGGGTATATCCACCACTACCAGGCATCTTTCCCTGGCACGTACCACGCTTTGGGCATGATAGATCATTTGGTCCAAAGTAATGGGAAGGGTTGTGGCATGGCCGGCCATTACATTACTGGCGCTATCCCCAACTAAAATAATATCAATACCAGCCACGTCAAATAATTTGGCAAAAGAAAAATCATAGGCTGTGATCATAGAGATCTTTTCGCCTGCAGCTTTCATTTTCTGGATGGTATTGGTAGTTACTTTTTTGTATTCCGTTTCTGTTGGTGGCATTCCATTTGGTTTTTAAAATTGATAAACCCGAATATATATTTTTAACTTTCCTGATATTGAACAGCAAATATATTACTCTTCTTCTTCACTCATAAAACCTAACTTATTTCTTTTTATACAGATAGGTCCGAACCGCTGGCCTGGCAATGACAGGGCTACTTTTTTTCGCAGTTTGAAAATCCAATTTTTGCAATAGCGCACAAGATTGTACCTATAACGGGCATGATAGAATACGCCTTAATGCTCATCCTAAATACAACGTGGGAAAGGATCCCCAAAGGTATGCAGTACAAGAGGGCGATGCAACGATGCCTATTCATGGCCCTGATGCCTGGACAAAAAGTATAAAAAAGCCTGAACTTTAAACTGCGAAAGATCAGGTTTGATTAAGTCATAAAATGCAGGTCCGGGTGGGAAATGAATATTTCGGCCCTGGTCGGTAACCAATAAAAAGCATTGGTTTTAAAGTGCGGTCCCGACTTATTGGAACAAGCTGCTACTGAAGCTGGATATTGGATTGGAGTTTGGTAAAAAAAAATTATCCCGGAAATTCGTTTTTGAAAATATTCAAGTTCAATCATAGACCTTCTTTCCCACTCTCAGCCACTTACCCCACAGGTGGTTATATGCATGTACTTCGCTGGTGGGTTTATTTGAATTTTTATAAACCAGGTTCCCATCATTTACCCATCCAAATATGCCACCATACAGGTTGCTTACATTTGTATAGCCGGCCTCTATTAATTTTTCCGCTACCTTTTCACTGCGGTAACCGATGGAACAATACACAATGATCTTTTCGTTTTTATCAATGCCTTTTAACTGTTTCACACTAAATTTTTTGTAACCCACCCAAACGGCATTTTTAATATGGCTCACATCAAACTCATTTCTTTCACGGGCATCAAGAAAAATACATTGCCGCTCCTCTTTGACCTGGGCTACACTTCTTTCGGGAACAGAATGATTCAATAAACCCTCCAACATTATTTCAAACGAACTTTGATTCAACTGCCGGCCACAGGAAGCAAGCAGCGTGATAATTATTGTAATCGCCAAACCTGCCATCTTTAGTTTCATAATTCGCGTTTTATGCAGCCTGGCTGCTTGTTGCAAGGCTTTTATCATGAAGCGGCTTTACCGTATGCTGAAACAAAGTATAATAAACCACCCCGCCATATCCCGATACCAACAAAATATGAAATGGCAGAAGGGTGAAATCCTTTAATTGAAAAGCAAGAAAAATACCTAATGCGAAATAGATCATCAGGCAGGCTTCTGCGATGGTCAGTTTATTAACGCCTTTTTTTAAATATTGATTTGCCGACCATTTATCCTTTTGATTGATGACATTAAATTTTGGTGTTCTTTCAAAAGGCGTTCTCCTGCCGAAATAGCCCTCCAATACAGCAAGTGCGTTGTGCAGCGATAAACCCATGGAGAGCGAAAGGAATACCGGCATTGTTTGGAAAAACACCAGCACTCCTTTCCACCTGCTTTTGTACTGCATGCTAACCGCCACCAGGTACATTACCCCCAATATCAAAAAACTGACAAAGCAATAATTGGCGATGGTAAACAGGGGGGCATACGCAGGATAAAAGTGCCTGATCAATAGCATGGGTACGCTTAATACGGCACAGGTTAGCGCCGATAAAAAAACCCCGCTGGTTAATAAATGCATAACCCCATGCCATTTTACCTGGAATGGTTTGCCGGAGCAGATCACCTTGCGCAAATGCTTCCTGGCGGTTTCAGCGCCGCCTTTGTTCCACCGGTATTGCTGGGTTTTTACAGCGCTCATTACGGGGGGTAATTCAGACGGTGAGTTTACTTCTTCGAGATAGACAAATTTCCATTCTTTCAACTGTGCCCTGTAACTAAGGTCAAGATCTTCCGTTAGCGTGTCTGCCTGCCAGTTACCGGCATCTATGATACAGGATTTTCGCCACACACCCGCCGTGCCGTTGAAATTGATAAAACCATTGTTGATGTTTCGCCCAACCTGTTCAATTGAAAAATGAGCGTCCAGCGCAAAAGCCTGCACCCTTGTAATGAATGAATAATTTTTATTTAACCAGGCCCATTTTGTTTGCACCATTCCTACCTGTGCATCTATAAACTGAGGTACGGTATTTTGGAGGAAATCTTTTCCTGGCAAAAAATCAGCATCAAATATGGCAATCAATTCCCCGCTGGCTTTTGCCAATCCTTCCTTAAGCGCACCGGCTTTAAAACCGGTCCTGTTTGTTCTGTGTATATGTTTGATATTTACAATGCCCTTCAACTGCGCTATTTTATCAGCAATGATACTCACCGTTTCATCCGTAGAATCATCCAATACCTGTATTTCGAGTTTACCGGCTGGATAATCTAAATTGGCAACGCAATCAATCAGTCTTTCCACCACATACTTTTCATTGTAAACAGGTAATTGTACTGTTACCCATGGGAGTGAAACAAATTGTTTTAATGGTTGTTGCGCCGCCTTGTATTTTTTTCTCTGAAACAAATACCTGAAAACAAGGTTGCCCTGTGTGATGCTGAAGAACAATATGAACATCAACGCCGCAGTATAAAGTACAACAACAAGTATCACCAATATCTGAATAATTATACTCATCGTTTTTTTAAATTAATCAATCACCCTTATGTTATCTTTTCCTGAGGCTGTGGCCGGTGGGGACACCAATGCTATTAAAATAAGGCTTTGCCTGGTACATATTTTGGCATGATTCATTTCAAAAGATTGAATATATCGAATTGGTATGTACCTGCCAATTAAATCTACCGATAAATATAGCTTTGAAATTGAATTACTACCGGTTA
>JANOTW010000446.1:0-4574 GCA_031416575.1 Ferruginibacter sp. | reverse complement strand
GAAAGGTGCATCGCTTTAAAGGATGCCTGTAAAATATTGATCACATCTATTTCATTGTTATCCACAGCAGCAACAGCAAAAGCAATGCTTTCTTTTTCAATAATGGGCCTGAGCAAATCCCTTTCATATTCCCGGAGTTGCTTACTGTCATTTAGTAAAGGATGATGAAAACCCAGCGGTAAAATAACTGCTGCGGCAAATACCGGCCCTGCATAGCAACCCCTTCCAGCCTCATCAAGGCCTGCTTCCGTTAATATATTTTGAAAGTAAGGTAACAACATGTGTTTAACAAATATCCGCTAAATCAATAAAAATACAATTCATTGTGCAAAAACAAATATGCCTCAACTAACTTTGCGGGCGCTATGAACGAGACATTGAAAAAGGATGAATTTACCCGTCCAGCTTCCAGGGCGGTCGCTATTTGGTTATTAATTGGTGTAGGCATGATCGTGATCCAGGTATTGATTGGGGGAATAACCCGCTTAACCGAATCCGGGCTTTCCATTACCGAGTGGAAACCCATTACCGGCACGCTGCCACCGCTGAATGTTATTGCCTGGCAGGCTGAATTTGATAAATATAAAGTAACCGATCAGTTTAAATACGTACATCAGGATTTTACTTTAGCCGAATTCAAATCTATTTTTTTCTGGGAGTGGTTTCACCGGGTGTGGGCAAGGCTGATGGGGATGGTTTTTTTGACGGGCTTTATTTATTTTCTTTTAAAAAAGAGATTTAAAAAGGAAATGATAGTGCCCATGATCATACTTTTTATCCTGGGCGCCATACAGGGCGCCATCGGCTGGATGATGGTAAAAAGCGGATTGGTGCCAGAAAAATATTTTGTAGGCCATATAGAATTGGCAACACATTTCATAGCGGCATTGGGCCTATTGAGTTACACATTATGGTTTGCACTCCGGTTATTGATTTTACCGGAACAAAAACTGGAAAACGCACCCTTACAAAAATTATTACTATCCATATTAACCGTGCTTTTTTTACAATTGGTTTACGGTGCCTTTATGGCCGGGCTGCGAGCAGCAATAGTGGCGCCAACCTGGCCCGGCATTAACGGAAAAATGATACCGGAAGGTATGAACGGCCTGGCGCCTTTGGCTAAAAACTTCGCGTATAATCCAATTACAATTCACTTCATTCACCGGGGCCTGGGCTATTTACTTTTTTGCATGGTATTTATCTGGTGGTGGAAAGCCAAAGCAATCAAGGAAAACAAGTTATTCCTTCGTTTGCGTTTTTCCCTGGCGCTGCTGGTAAGTTTACAAGTTATATTGGGCATATTTACACTAATAAATGCCACATATCCCAATCGCCTGATCTGGCTGGGTGTATCACATCAGTTTACTGCCATGTTATTGGTAATGGCGGTGGTGGGTTTATTGTATGTGGTAAAAAGCCCCCAAAAATAATGCAGCTTTATATATCAAAAAGCTGTCTTTTATCGTTGTACATTTAGTAAAACGATTTTAATGCGGCCTCTTATAAAAGACATTTTTTATTCCTTTCCTGTTCAGCTCCTGATATTACATTTTCGTAAGTACCAGATACTATTGATTATTTGGGCGGTATTGGCCAGTGTTGTCAATAGTGGCTTCATGAAAAGCTTTGGCGCCGATTCATTATTTTTCGTTCCGGAATATATGGGCAATGTTGATGCATTGAGCGCTTCATTGGTTGGTATTGCTACGGGCGTATTCTTTATGAGCTGGAATATCACCACATTTATTTTGCACACCAGGCGCTTTAAATTCCTGGCTACCACATCCAAGCCTTTTTTAAAGTATTGCATGAATAATTCAATATTGCCTTTGCTGTTCCTTCTTTTCTACTTTATCAAGGCCATGCAATACAATTTATATAAAGAATTATTGTCTGTTTCGGAACAGGGTATTTTGATTACTGGATTTTTGGGAGGGTTAATTTTATTGATCGCCTTTTCGTTCGCTTTCTTTTTTGGCGCCGACAGAACTATCCTTCGTACCATCGCACCTGTTATCGCTAACCCCGGTCATTTCAAAAAAGTATATGACCCTTCGGTACTTTCCCGGTCCAATGGTTTTGGCATGAAAGTGAGTTACTTTATCACCGGCCGGTTTAAATTTAAGAAAGCCCGGCCTGTTGCGCATTACAGCGAACAATTTTTGGATACTATTTTCAAACGCCATCATTTTGCCGCTATGGTGGGTATATTGCTGGCATTTATTTTTTTAATTACGGGAGGTTTTTTTTTGGATATTAAATTTTTTCAGGCGCCTGCCGCAGCCAGTATCCTTATATTTTTTGCGATCCTGGTGGCGGTAATAGGGGCGCTCGCTTATTTTTTGGAAAGCTGGAGTGTATTGTTTTTGATTGGGGTGGTAATGATATTGAACGTGTTGTATCAAGAGGAAATCATTGATCCCCGTAATAAAGCGTATGGCCTCAATTACAACAATAAAAAGGAACGTCCGGAATATAACAAGCAATTTTTACAGCATTTGTGTACACCGGATTTGATAAGCAGTGACAAAGCTAATATGATCACCATATTAAATAACTGGAAAAGAAAACAAGCTTCTGAAAAACCGGTAATCGTTTTCATGAATGTGAGTGGCGGGGGATTAAGAAGCGCCACATTTGTCATGAATACATTGCAAAAACTCGACAGCATTACTAATGGCAGCCTGATGCGGCAAACCTTTTTGATCAGCGGGTCAAGCGGCGGTATGTTATCCGCCACATATTTCAGGGAATTATATGCTAAAAGAATTTCAAATTCATCCATTAATTTAAATGATGCCGCATATACCGATAATATTACCCAGGACCTGCTGAACCCGATATTCTCCTCCATGATAAGCAGGGATATTTTCGCCCCGGCCCAAAAATTTTCTATAGGGCCCTATCAATATGTAAAAGACAGGGGGTATGCATTTGAAGAAAAACTGAATGAAAACACCGGGGGCATATTGAATAAACAAATGAAAGACTATGGAAATGATGAAAAGGCCGCTAACATTCCCATGATAATATTCAATTCGGTAATAACCCGCGACGGACGTAAAATGATGGTTGGAACACAGCCCCTCAGTTTTATGATGAAGCCGCCGGCATTTTCGGGTGAAAAAGATTATAGCCCTGACGCGGTAGATTTCGCCTCAATGTTTGCCAGGCAAAACCCGGGCGAACTCCGCCTGCTTACAGCCTTAAGGATGAATGCTACCTTTCCTTATATATTGCCAAATGTTTGGCTGCCTACCAACCCGGTTATAGATGTAATGGATGCAGGTATCAGGGATAATTTTGGCCAGGAAACCACGCTGCGGTTTATAGATAATTTCAGGGAATGGATTAGCGGGAACACGGGTGGAGTGGTAATTTTACAAATAAGGGACAGGCTAAATGATTATTGGCAGCACCCTTTGGAAACCGGTTCCATCACGGATATTTTAATTAAACCTGCTACCATGCTGCAACACAACTGGCATAATTTTCAGGATTATACCCAGGCGGACCAGTACAGCTATTTAAGCGATTCGGCCAAATATAACCTTCACCGCCTTACGTTTATATATGTTCCCAAAAAAGAAGAAAATAGTGCGGCGCTGAACCTTCATTTGACAGCCGCGGAAAAAAAGGATGTGATCGCTTCCTTCAATACGGAATATAACCAAAAGGTATTGCTTGACCTTTTGAAATACACCCGGTAAACAAGTTGGTTTAATCAATAAATTTTATCCTGTATCTCCGTGAATTCCTGCAGCGCCAATTTATCAAATACCATCTCTTTATTTTCAATGGCTTCCCTTAAAATATCATTGATAGTGATAACCCCTCTGAACCCATCATCATCAAATGCGAGCAGGTAGCGTGTTTTATGCGTGTTGAATAGTTGCATGCACATTTCCGCCGTATCCTGCATTGCCACCATGGGCAATGAGGTACTCATAACTTCTTTTACGGTGCAAGTGTCACTATGGAACCCTTTTAATATTACATTTCTGCTATAATCCCTTTCAGAGAAAATACCATGAAAATCGTTATAGTGCTTAACCACCAAATAGCTGAGATTAACTGAATTCATCAATTGCAATGCCTCTATTACCTTGGCATCGGGCTCAATAAAATTAAAAACCGGTGGTTTGTTTTGTAAAATGTTTGCAACCGTACGCATGTTCCGTTAACTTTTTTTTATGAATAAATAAGACAGGCTGTAAGTTACCGAATTTTATATCGAATTATTATCGGGGTTGTATCAATTTAAATGCATCCGGAATAATCTCGATCATGAATTTTTTCGCGGTATTGGAAGGATCGCCATCAATATGCAGTGGCGCCGCATCCAGGTTGTGTATGATCAGTTTGTTGGTTTGAAAGTAAAGCACATCTTTTTCATGAAAAGTTTTTTCATCATATTCTTTTATTTTGCCGTTGAGCACCTGGTGTACTACCGCCCATAAAAACCGAAGCTTGCTCATTTTCTTTACTACTATAATATCCAGTAAGCCATCATTAAGGCTGGCCCCGGGCGCAATGGTAAACTGGTTTCCAAACTGGTTGCTGTTGGCGAT
>JANOTW010000445.1:0-1991 GCA_031416575.1 Ferruginibacter sp. | reverse complement strand
TTCTTAGCCCGGACAATAATTCCTTACTGCGAAATGCGGGTTGAAATTACCATCCTTTCAAATTACGAAACCGTCCGTTAAAACAGCGCCTTTCTTTAAAACAACGATACCATCCTTAACGGCATACAAGGAGTGGTCGGTATCGGGCAAGTGGTTGCCGCCATTTATACGTACATCATTTCCTATCCGGCAATTTTTATCTACTATCGCGTTTTTTATGTAGCAACGGTCACCGATGCCAATTTTTGGAATATTTTTCTCCTTGTTATTTTCTATCTGTACCAATGTTTCGTAATGATCATTGCCCATTATATAGCAACTAACGATAGTGGACCCGTGGCCGATACGGCTTCTTACGCCGATCACGCTATTCTCAATGCGGCTTGCATTGATGATGGAGCCCTCCGCGATGATGGTTTTCTCTAAAGTAGTGCCACTTATTTTTGCGGGCGGCAGCATCCTTGCGTGGCTATACACCACTTTTTGGTTATCGAATAAATTGAAGGGGGGCAGGTCTAATGTGAGTGCAAGGTTGGCTTCAAAAAAGGAATAAATATTTCCAATATCCGTCCAGTAGCCATCGTATTGAAAACTTACTACTTTATATTTTTCAATAGAGGTAGGAATTATTTCCTTCCCGAAGTCAGTCGCGTCTTTTTTTTCCGTTTCCAGCAAGTCGAACAACAATTTCCGGCTGAATACATAAATACCCATCGAAGCAAGATAATTTTTTCCCTGCGCCTTCATGTCATCGCCGGTATCGCTTGTCCATTCGGAAAGTAATTCCCTGGCAGGTTTTTCAATAAAGGAAGTAATGGTATTTTCATCATTCGTTTTTAAAATACCAAACTCCGGCGCATCCCTGTCACCAACGGGAATAGTCGCGATGGATATATCCGCACCCCGGGCGGTATGGTTATCTATCATTGCCGCAAAATCCATTTGATACAACTGATCGCCGCTTAAAATCAATACATACTCGAAATCGTAATTAACGATATGCCTCAGGGACTGCCGAACGGCATCCGCTGTTCCCTGAAACCATTTAGGGTTATCCGGAGTTTGCTCCGCCGCCAGTATATCCACAAAGCCCTTACTAAAAAGACTGAACTGGTAGGTGTTTTTAATATGCTTGTTTAATGAAGCGGAGTTGAATTGGGTAAGCACCAGTATCCTGTTAAGGCTGGAGTTGATACAGTTGGAAATAGGAATGTCCACCAACCGGTATTTACCTGCAATGGGTACTGCGGGTTTGCTTCTGCTTGCAGTTAAGGGATATAACCTTGATCCTGCCCCACCGCCTAAAACAATGGCTATTACTGATGCGCTTTCCATATTTGACAAGTTATAGGTTTAGTAAATTTGATTGTTACGATCTGATTTTTTTAAACGTATTCAAATATATATCAAAATCATTTTGTTCTTCGTCATCTTGCGATTATCTTTTTTATTGGCCGGTCCTTATTATTTTAATTTAGCGATTTTGTTGGCCAGGCTGGTGTTTGGTAAAATCGCGATTTCCATACAACCATGCATTTTTGTTGTCCGGGCTGAAGTGTTTCATGGCGTCATCGTTGCATCGCCCTCTTGTACTGAATACCATTGGGGAACTTTAATTACGTTTTAAATTAACAATAATTATCCCTTTTGGAACATCCCGACCTGTGCCGCCCTTTCGGCATTTTTCGGGAAAGCCTGTCCCGGTTCATCGGGAGGGATGTTGGTAGCCTGTTTTTATTTGTTTAAGGAACAAAATAAAATATCACTAATTTATACCTTGCACAGTATAATATTATTTGACTGGTTGTAAATGTAATATTCAACGGGTGCACCCCAATTTGTCGCTACTGTAATCAGAAACGTGGCCGGTGGGGCACCGGGCACGGCGGGCTTCCCTTGGCTGGTACCCTATCAGCCAGCGACAATTATATATACACCATTGTTAACTCACTGACAGCCAATATAAAATGGCTGCGAATTTTTAGGGTTAA
>JANOTW010000444.1:0-12349 GCA_031416575.1 Ferruginibacter sp. | reverse complement strand
TACCGATTTTGAAAAGGGATTTATCAAAGCAGAGGTAATATCTTACCACGATTTCATTACCTATAAATCAGAAGCAGCCTGCCGGGAGAATGGCCGCCTGAGAATTGAAGGAAAAGAATACGTAGTCCATGATGGGGATGTAATGCATTTCAGGTTTAATGTGTAGCGGGGAATTAAAAATTTAAAACACGAATTTTATAACACGAATTTTTAAGGCACGAATTACACGAATTGTAATACATGAATTACACGAATTATAAAACAAGAATTGCACGAATTGCACGAATTGTAATACAGGAATTACACGAATTATAAAACACGAATTATGGACAATCAATGTTTTAATTTATGTTTATGATTAATAGTGAATAACGCTAATTTATTGTTCAAAAGTATATCAGTGTTTGTGTAATTGGAGTTTGACAAGATAAGGCCACTGTTGTGCTTCAACAAGGAACGTGGGTAAAGTTGCCCAATGGTATGCCGTATAAGAGGGCGATGCAACGATGCTCCACATAGCTTCTTGGCCCGGACAAAAAATGAGCTTAAAACAAATAAAAGCGAAGAGTAATGAATTTAGCCCAACAAAATCTTTACTATTCCTACTGCACCACTAATTTATTTTTAAACATTATTTCATTTCGGCTGCTGGTAACTGTTACATGATATATACCGGGCGCCCATTTTGCTACGGGCAGGTTAACAGTGCCATTCGCCCTGTTCTGATAAATGGATTGTCCCAATGAATTGTGAATGCGGATATTCAATAATTCGCTTGCACCATTTATAGTTAATATACTTAGCCCTCTTGCCGGATTGGGCAATAGTGAAAAAGCTGTTCCTCCCGCACCACAGGATGTGGTTACTATTCCCAGGTCCTTTCTCTTTCCATCCTTGTCCTCACTCACTAATTTGTAAAAAACGGGAGAGCCGGGGATACCATTATCCGTATAACTGTAGGGCAGGTCCATAACCGAATTGCCCCCGGGGGCGGTGGAAGCAATGGTAGCTGCCAGGCCGAAATTTATCCCGTCACTGCTTTTGTACAAGAGGAAATTTTTATTGTTTATTTCAGTTTGCGTGGTCCATGCAATGGTAAACTTTTGCCCGTTACAGGTTACTTTGTAATTTGTTATAGTCACCGGGGGCACTATTGCGGCACGGACTTTAATGATCCTGTAGGGGTTTACATTGGTGGCAATATAAATGCTCCCATCCGGAGCGGCGGTAATATCCCTTAGCCTGCCCCATTGGTTAGTAAAGTAATCCATCTGTGATATAATGCCATCACCCGCCGCATTGATGCGGATGCTCCTCACCTTTGCTGTTTTTAAGAACGATACCAGAAATGAATTTTGAAATTCGGGTATGGAAGGATGATTGTACCAGATCAGGTCGCTGGGCGCCCAGGTGCCACCGGGTGCAGGGTTCCAGGAAGCTAAAGGCCCCTTCACATTATTTGCGGTACAAAAAGCGGTTTCCCCGGCAATATCATTATCGCAAAAACCCTCTGCATTCGGCCATCCATAATTTCTGCCAGCTTCAATTATTTGAAACTCATCATTGTTGCCGGGGCCATGCTCCGTTGAATATATCTTCCCATTCGTATGCAGCATCAGCCCCTGCGAATTTCTATGCCCGTAAGAATAAAGGCGGCTACCGGCAATAGGATTATCCGCAGGGATGGTCCCATCTAAATTAACCCTCAATATTTTGCCATTCAAGCTGGCGGAATTTTGCGAAGTAGCCGTATTAGCGGCATCCCCTGTGGTCATTAAAATGGTATTATCCGTCAGTATCAATAAGCGGCTCCCATTGTGTATGGTATTGGCCACGATATTATCTATTAAGATCAACTCGTTGTTCAATGCGGTTCCATTGTAGGTAAATCTTGACAGCCGCTCCTTGTTGCCTGCATTGGAATAAGTGTAGGAAATATATACATAGGGATTGGTGGCAAAGTTGGGATGAAAAGTCATTCCAAGCATGCCGGCTTCGCCTGCCTGATAGACGGTGCCACTATAATCCAGCAATAATGTAGCGGCCCCTGAATTAGGATCAATGCGGTACACCCTGCCATTTTTCGTTGTCATCCATAAAAACTCGCCGGGGCCATATTTTAATTCCCAGGGCGGCTCTGAAGTAGTGTATAAAGTGGAGGTTTCAACCGTGGTAGTACCAAGGTTGATAAGTACTGTTTGAGCTTTCAACAGATGAAATAAGAAGCCGCAAAACAATAAACATGGTAACAGCTTTTTCATAAATCAAATTTTATTAAAAATGGGATGGTGAGGAAGGGAAAACAAAAAGGGTACAAATATGATTCCAAAACTTTCACAAAAAAAAGCCTTGTTTAAAGAGGCCTTGTATAGAGTAATTTTTACCCAATCATTGTATCATTCCATGCAGGTGCACGAAAATCAATTAGTGTAATCAGTGCATTTCAATTCGTGTAATTCGTGCCTTAAAAATTCGTGTTATAAAATTCGTGCAAACCGTGTATTACAATTCGTGTAATTCGTGCTTT
Source organism: Ferruginibacter sp. (assembly GCA_031416575.1). Classification (GTDB taxonomy): domain Bacteria; phylum Bacteroidota; class Bacteroidia; order Chitinophagales; family Chitinophagaceae; genus Ferruginibacter. Next base: position 9,822 of record JANOTW010000444.1, on the reverse strand, counting down.
AAAAATTCGTGTTATAAAATTCGTGTTATAAAATTCGTGCTTTAAAACTCATGCTACCCTTTACCCCATATTCTCTATCACCATCGCGGATGCACCGCCCCCGCCATTACAAATGCCCGCCGCACCATACCGGGCATTGTTCTGTTTCAATACATTGATGAGGGTTACAATGATCCTTGCGCCACTGCAACCCAACGGGTGCCCGATAGAAACCGCACCTCCGTTTACATTCACTTTTGCAGGGTCCAGTTTCATACGCTTACTGTTTTCAATACCTACTACGGCGAATGCTTCGTTTAATTCCCAGTAACCGATGTCTTCCATTTGTAACCCCGCTTTTTCCACAGCTTTCGGTACTGCCAGTGATGGCGTAGTGGTAAACCATTCGGGTGCCTGTTCCGCATCCGCGAAGCTTAATATTTTAGCGATGGGTTTCAATCCCAGCTCATCCGCTTTTTCCTTGCTCATTAGCAATAAGGCGGCAGCGCCATCATTCATCGTGGATGCATTGGCGGCAGTTACCGTTCCATCTTTTTGAAATGCCCCTTTCAGTTCCGGTATCTTATCAAACTTTACATTAAAAGGTTCTTCATCTTTGGCAAATAATAAAGGTTCCCCTTTACGCTGCGGTATTTCCACCGGCACGGTCTCGTTTTCAAATCTGCCGTCGTTTACCGCAGCCTGGGCCCGTTTGTAACTTTCCACGGCGAAAGCGTCCTGCTCTTCCCGGCTGATGCCGCAGGTTGCTGCGCATAGTTCCGCGGCATTGCCCATCGCCTTTCCATCATACACATCCGTAAGGCCATCCTTTGCCAGGCCATCTATCAATTGCGTGTTACCGTACTTGTTGCCCCATCTCATGCTGTCAACATAAAAAGGCACATTACTCATACTCTCCATACCACCTGCTATCACGATATCCGCATCGCCCAGCATTATACTTTGAGCAGCCAGTGAAATAGATTTCATGCCGCTTGCGCATACCTTATTTACCGTGGTACAATTTACTTCATCAGGCAGGCCGGCAAATTTAGCCGCCTGCCTGGCCGGTGCCTGTCCAAGGTTGGCCTGTATAACCGAGCCCATCAATACATCATTTACCTGGCCTGGCGCTACACCTGCTTTTGACAATGCGCCTTTAATGGCAATGGCGCCCAACTGTGTAGCTGTGAAACTTTTTAACGAACCGCCAAAACTACCAATGGGTGTGCGAACGGCCGAGATAACATATACTTCTTTCATATCTTTTTATTAAATTTTATTCAATTTGTTTAAGGAAGAAAAAGAATTGTGCAATTAACATTTTGGTCAGCTCATATTCTTTTACATCAGTAATTTTATTTGACTGGCAAAGTTAACAATTATGCAATAAGTAATGGTACTTGAAAAGGCAGCAGGGCGCAGGGTCCTGATATTGCTACACTGCAAAGGGTTAAAAAAGTGATTCGTATTTAAGAACTCCTGGACTTTCGCAGTTTAAAGCAAATGGTTATTACCTTTTTTGTCCGGGCTAAGAAGCCATGTGGTTCATCCTTGCATTGATAATCCCGATAGCGTATGCGTATCGGGACGCCCTTCTATACAACCATATTTTTTTGTTGTCCGGGCTGAAGTATTTCATGGCATCATCGTTGCATCGCCCTCTTGTACTGAATACCATTGGGGATCTTTAATTGCGTTATATTGAACGCTTCATCAGGCGCAGTTTATGAACTTGCAGAAGGCCTCCCCGCTAACCAGCGGACCGGGGGCAAAACAGGGTCTTCAAATTACATTTCCCTTTAAAAAAAAGTTCGCCCTTTGAAAATAAATGTCTTGTAAATTTTACCTCCCGATGCATCGGGATAATTAGCGAAACATCAGCCCCTGCTTATTTGGGTACTCTTGTACTGAATATCATTGGGGATCTTTACCCACGTTATAATTAATAATACACTGCTGTATGATCAATATGCCTGGGTGCATCCCAAATTATCGCTCCATTCCCTGAAGGGTTGCCAACCTTGGCAAAGGTTCGTTAAATAATTAGATTCTAAAAAGGTTGGCAACCCTGTGAGATAATTCGGGATGCGCCCACCTGGGATGATTGCCGCCCTTAACAAAGATGGTATCTGAAAAATAAAATCACAAACGATACGCCGGGGCAGCCATCAAAAAATCCTGTTGCAGGTAAACAACTGAAAATGAAAATTAATTTTGCCGAAATACAAATAGTTATATGATAATTATTGTTGCAAATTATTAATTAAACAAACGAAATTATCATGAACTTCTTCGCCTTCCCTAACAAAAAAATGCCGGGTCAATCGCCCCGGCATTTTCCATCAATATCTTATTTTATGATTGTTTTCTTTTCTACCTCCGTCCTGCCCTTCAAATATTTATCCAGGAACTCCAAAGTTTTTTTGGAAGTGGTTATTTGATTGTCCTTTTTAATAAAGCCATGCCCCTCATCCGGATAGGTAATATATTCCACCGGTACATTATTCTTTTTTACGCCTGCTACTATCTCTTCACTTTCCACCGGCAAAACCCTCACATCATTCATACCCTGAAATACGAGCAAAGGCTTGTTTATTTTCTGGTAATTAAAGAGGCCTGATATATTTCGCAACCTTACTGAATCCGCCGTATTCGGGTCACCCATTTCATCATACAATGCTTTCTTGAATGATTCCCAGTAAGGGGGAATGCTACGCAAAGTACGCACCCAATCCGCTACGCCAAAGAGGTCAATGCCCGCTTTAAATTCTTCAGGATAAAAAGCCAATGCCCCCAATACCATGCTTCCACCATAGCTTCCACCATGTATGCCAATATTTGCGGTGTCTATATATTCCTGTTGCTGCAACCATTTTTTCGCCCATATACAATCTTTCAGGTCGCCATTGCTATGATCTTTATTATCAAGTTTGTAAAATGTTTTGCCATACCCGCTGCTGCCGCGGTTATTAACGGCCAGCACCGCATAGCCATGATTAACGAGGTATTGGATATCATTAGAAAAACCGATCCTCGACTGGCCGCCGGGGCCGCCATGAATGGTAAGAATGGCCGGTACCTTGTTATCCTTCGATGCGGTAAGTGGTTTGTAATAAATAGCAGGGATTTCCTTACCATCAAAAGATTTGAACCGGATTACTTCCGCACTTACCAGGTCATTTACATCCACTTCCTTATTGAGGGTTTGGGTAAGCTGCTTTAATGTCTTTGTTTCAAAATTATAGGTGTATAAATTATTTGGGCTACGGCTGCTGCCCACGGCAAGCATCATGTTTTTTTCCGTAGGTGAAATGGTAACCCCCTTAATATCGCCATCTTTTATTTCGGGAAAATCAACCTGCTTATTATCGGCATGGTCAAATAACAGTACTTTATTTTTACCATCTTCATTGATAAAGATGGTATGGTATTTTTCATTTTCACTTAGCGTCATATTGGCCACGTCCCACTTGCTGCTAAACATCTTATCTGCTTTGCCGCTATTGATATTGTACTTTACCAGGTAAGCAAATTCATCCCCATCATTGGTGATATAATAAAGAATGCTGTCGTTCTTTTCAAAAGCCACCGCATTCCAGGTTGCCTCCTTATCATTGCTGAGGCGCCTGGTGGTTTTGTTGGTACGGTCATACAGGTATAATTCATTCTTATCCGTAGTGATTTCTTTCGTGAGGGCGATGTAACGTTCAGAACGGCTTACGGGGCCAGGTGAATAACCCGAATCGTTTTGATAAAACAGCGCAAAGCCCCATGCAGTAGTATCACCCTTCCAAAGGTCAAAGTATTTTGGGTTCCTGCGGTTGCTTAACACATACATTGATCTTTTATCCTGGGACCAGCCATACATATTATTGGTACTTCCCGGCCATGGTGTAAGGTCTTTGGCGGCAGTATCACCCGGTGCCTGCAGGTAGAGATGGTTGTTCTCGTCACCGCCACGATCCGCACTGTACAGGTACTTATTGGTGCCTGGCAGGTAATCAATTGCAAAGAATGATTCCTTTAAAGATTGAGTAAGCGGCTGCTGCAGCGTATCACCGATGTTGAGTTCATACAAATTGTAGATGCCGGACACGTTTGAATTTACCAGTATCCTTGTTTCATCTGTATTGTAGGCCGCACCGCCAATACTTTTGTTATTATACAACTGTTCAGCGCTGTACAGTTTAACTTCCTGGCGTGTGGCGGCTGATTGCTTGTTTTCGCAGCCCGCTACAAGGTAAGTAAGGGCTAAAATTGAAATGATGGTCTTTATTTGCATGGTATAGTTTTTAATGGCGTTAAGATAAGTAATTTATTAGCGCTAATTTTTATTTTGAGGCGCTGGTTAAGGTAATAGTTTTGCAATATCAATTGTGGGAAACGATTTTTAAAACAGCTCATGAACAACTCAGCCGGCAGGCTTTCAATCCTTTTTGGCGAACCTTAGTAGAAAAAAAATTAAGTCAATGATTAAGCCTTCTTACCTTATTATCAAATAAAATGAAAATATAACAATCAGTAAAAATAAGGTAATAAGCCTGCCTGATTGCATCAGGCCAGGGCAAACGCATTAAAAACCAATTTCTGACAAAAGAAGCATGTTTTTAATCCCGAAGGGATGTAATTATTATAGAAATGTATCATTCTTGATTTTTAAGGCCCCTCGAGGGGTGATATTTCACCCCTTCGGGGTTTTAAAGACTTTATGTTCGTTCTGTTTCTATAATCATGTCAGCCTTTCAGGCTTTAAAATTTTAATGCACCTGCCCTGGCATCAGGCAAACAGGGTTGCTGAATTCAATGAGCCATTTTTCTACTAAGGTTAAAAAGCTTATCTGTCGGTTTACCCATCTTAGCTTTATCGAAGGTGCAGACAGCAAATAGAAATAATGTTTTGAATAATTCATCCTTGCCCTCTTTTCTATTATCAGTTGCCGGTCATCAATATTTTTTTTCCTTCCACAATACCTATATAAGGTTGCGTGTATTTTTTATGTACCCATAAATAATAAAAACATCCTGCCCTTGTAACAATAAAAAGACATTCCATATTTCCATGCCCCGGTAATATTTGGATCGTATTTTATTCTGCGCAAGGGATAAATTAGTGATATTTATTTTGTACAATAACCAAATAAAATATGCTCCCGAATTAATTTAAATCGTAATTAAAGTTGCCCAATGGTATTAAGTACAAGAGGGCGATGCAACAATGTTGAGCAAGGAAATATAGCTTGGACAAAAAATCCTGTATTTCGAAATCCCGATTTTTCGGGAATGCTCATTGCTTCACTGCCTGGACAAAAATTTTTCCTCACGTTTTTATCCCTTGTGCAGTATAACAACAGTTCCCTCAAAGCCGGCAAACAACTTTTTACCGGCTCTTGCTGCTGCGGGAAATAATTATCAATGGGCCTTAACATTGCCGGGTTTTATTTTCCCGTAAAAGTTAACCTGTTTCCAAACGGGTCAATCACTTCCATGCTGTTTACATTACTATTCCAAAAAGCCTTTTCGATACCTGGCTTATTGTACTTGTATTTTTTTGCTGTTAACAAATTATGATAAGCCGTCAGCCCTGTATAATCCTGAATATGAATTCTGCCACCGGGCGAACAATCGCCATGATGTTCAGATAAATGGATAACAATACCGCCCAGCGATACCTGCAGATAAATTGGAAAATTCTTTCCAAAGCGGTGCTCCCAGTCAATGGTAAAACCCAGCCAGTCAATGTAAAACCCCAGGGCCTTCGGGTAATCAAAAATTCTGAATATAGGTATTGCTATCGCCATGGTTATTTATATTTTGGAATTGAAATAGTTACTTTAAAAAGTTTCTTCATTGTATGTTTACCGGTAAATGAAAATTGAAGTGCGGCTTTTTTAATAATAACCGAATGTAATAAAATCTTCCGCCACTTATATAATTTTCATCCGCGATTGGGTTTGCTTATTGTATTTTTGATGTATGCGAAAATCGCTCAACATTCTCCGCAATTCATTACGGCTTACCCTGCAGGAGCTAAGGGTAAATAAACTTCGTACTGCCCTTAGCCTTACCGGTGTGGCCTTTGGCATTTTTTGTATCATTGGCGTGCTGGCTACGGTTAACAGCCTGGAACGTAATATCCAGAATGAAGTAAACAGCCTCGGCAGTAACACTATTTATATTGATAAATGGGAATACAGTGGCGGCCCTGATATGCCTTTTTGGAAATTCAGGGCGAGGCCGGTAATGAAGTATGTAGAAATGGATTTAATTAAAGAGCGCTCCCAACTGGTTGACGATGTTTGTTTTTTAATGCAGTCCAGGGGCAACTTATCGCATAATGATGATATTATTCAAAACGCTTCCGTATATGGTATTGTAGAAGGGCAGACAACGATACAACCCCTTTTTTTTGACCAGGGCCGCTATATATCCTCCGCTGAATTTAACAGCGGTAAAGCCGTAGCGCTGATAGGTTATGATAATGCGGAAAAATTATACGGCTCCGCTGAAAGGGCATTGGGGAAAAATTTTGAAATAAAAGGAAAAAAAGTAAGTATTGTGGGTGTGCTTAAAAAAGAAGGGAAAAATATGATAGGTTGGGATTATGACAACTGCATCATGCTGCCCTATAAATTTTGTAAACAGATAGTGGACGAAGACAATGCCAGCCCGGTACTCATCGCCAAGGGGAAAGATAAAGTAACACCGGCAGCCCTTATGAATGAACTGGAAGGTATCATGCGGCAAATTCGCCGGCTTAGCCCTATGCAGGAAAATAATTTTTCACTGAACAGCGTGGAGGCCATTAGCAAGGCTATCACCGGTTTATTTGGAACAGTAAATATTGTGGGTGGATTAATTGGAGTGGTCAGCCTGATCGTTGGCATGTTTGGCATCGCTAATATTATGTTTGTAACAGTAAAAGAAAGAACCAGTATGATCGGGCTTAAAAAAGCGATCGGCGCAAAAAGCCGCAGCATCCTGTTCGAGTTTTTACTGGAAGCCGCGATCCTCTGCCTGATGGGTGGCGCCTTCGGGTTATTTTTTGTTTACATTCTTACGCTTATCCTTTCCGGGCCGCTCGATTTTCCCGTTTACATTTCCCTTCCTTTATTGATAAGCACCGTCATCATCTGCCTGGTTGTAGGAATCCTTGCCGGCATCTTCCCTGCATATAGGGCAGCAAGAATGGATCCGGTAGAAGCGATCAGGAGTAAGTAATGGCCTGTATTGATTGTAATATTACACAAGCCGGCATTCAATATATATTAGTTGATAAATACATTTTTCGCACCAGCGATTGAATATGAATGAACATCGTTGTGTTCTATTAATCCTGAACACCGGGGCTCTTCTATGCAACCATTCTTTTTTTGTCCGGGCTAAGAAGCTATGTGGGGCATCGTTGCATTGATAATCCCGATAGCGTATGCGTATCGGGACAGTCTATCCCGATAGAGAAGCGTATCGGGACCCTTCTATACAACCATATTTTTTTGTTGTCCGGGCTGAAGTATTTCATGGCATCATCGTTGCATCGCCCTCTTGTACTGAATACCATTGGGGAACTTTAATTGTGTTATGCTGAGCGGTTCATCAGCCCCGGTTTATATGGGTACTCTTATAACACCTGCCATTGGGGAACTTACAATACGTTATAAGTTATTGAACACGATTTGAAAACGTGTTACTTCAAATACTTTGCAATATTATTCAACATTAAATCCGGCACAGTCAGCATTGTGAGGTTACCTTTTAATAAATAGCAGCGCCTTTACTTTGCGAATAACCTTTGCATTTATAAGGCGGGGCCGGAAGTTATGGGTTTGGATGAGAAAAAAAAGTAAATTTGTGAAAATATAAATGTTATGAATGCAGCAACAACAATAGATAAGGAAATTACTCAATGCCTGCCCCATTTAAATATAAATCAAAAAAAAACCGTGTTAACGGTAGTAAAAACATTTATGAAAGAACAAAAAGATTGGTGGGATGAAATTGGCCAGGAGCAGCAGCAGGCAATTGATAAAGCATTGGCTGAAATGCAGGACGGCAAGCTTACCCCGCATGATGAAGTAATGAAAAATTATAAGAAATGGCTGAAGAAATAGTGAAGCAAATACTTTGGACGGATGATGCAAAATTGAGTTTTGACAAAATTGTTGAATACCTGAAAAAAAATTGGAGTGAAAGAGAAATTGAACGGTTTGTGAAACGAACCGGGGAAGTTTTATCTACATTAAAATGTTATCCTGAGATGTGCCGTCCTTCCATTAAAAGAAAGAATGTCCGCATAGCCTTGCTCAACAAACATACCCAGATGGTGTATCATTATACGCCAGGCAAAAAACAGATAGAAGTATTATTATTTTGGGGGATGAAACAAAACCCGAAAAAATTCAAACATTAACACATCGAATAAACATCTTGCTTTATTAAATATTTTTTTACTTTTAATGGTATTGGATTCTATAGGGTGCATCCCAAATTGTCGCTGGCTGGTGGAACGCCAGCCAAGGGAAGAAACGTGTTACATCAAATACTTTGCAATATTACTCAACATTAAATCCGGCACAGTCAGCATTGTGAGGTTACCTTTTAATAAATAGCAGCGCCTTTACTTTTCGAATAACCTTTGCATTTATAAGGCGGGGCCGGAAGTTATGGGTTTGGATGAGAAAAAAAAGTAAATTTGTGAAAATATAAATGTTATGAATGCAGCAGCCATACGCCAGCAACTACACAATTATCTGGAAATAGCGGAAGATAAAAAGGTTAAAGCTATCTATACCATGATGGAGGAAGAAATAAAAGAAAGTGCCGTGGAATATACTGATGAATTTAAAGCAGAGCTTGATAGGCGTTATGCAGATTACAAAACCGGAAAAGCAAAAATGATTACAGCCGAAGAAAGTAAGAAAAGAATACAGGCGATTTTAAAATCAAGCGGTAAGTGAGTTATCAATATATATTACATGAACTTGCACAGAAAGATTATGAAACCTCTTTGCAATGGTATTCAGAAAGAAGCTCACAGGCGGCAGGGAATTTTGTAACGGCTGTGAATGATGTACTACAATTAATATGTGAGTACCCAACAAGATGGCTTAATAAATACAAAAATTATCATGAAATAAGTTTAAAAAAGTATCCCTTCACTATCATATATAGGATTGAAACAGGTAAACAGTTGGTAATTATATCTTCTATTTATCATCACAAAAAAAACCCAAAAAGAAATATAGAAAATAATATCCATCCGTCTTGGTTATTGTCTCCAGAAATGAAGTGCCTTTCCAATTATTTACTTTAGAATATAAGCGGATGCAGATGATAATTATTCAATAAAAACCCTCCATTAATCTATTTTTGCAAAATGCACCACGCTTCAAATAACTCCCCGTCAGCCAGCGGGGCCGGCATCACCATCTTAGCCATAGAATCATCCTGCGATGAAACCTCCGCTTCCATCTGCAGGGATGGGAAAATATTATCCAATATCATCGCCAGTCAAAAGGTGCATGAAAAATATGGAGGTGTGGTACCGGAACTCGCCAGCAGGGCTCATTTGCAAAATATCGTTCCGGTAGTGGATACTGCCTTACGAACCGCTAACTGTGAACTTTCATCGGTGGATGCAATAGCTTTTACGCAGGCTCCCGGACTTATCGGTTCATTGCTGGTAGGTACCCAGTTTGCAAAATCCCTGGCGCTTTCATTAGATAAACCGCTGATAGCAGTGCATCACATGCAGGCACACGTATTGGCGAATTTAATAGCGGATGAAAAACCTTCCTTTCCTTTTTTATGCCTAACCGTAAGTGGCGGGCATACGCAAATTGT
>JANOTW010000443.1:0-18313 GCA_031416575.1 Ferruginibacter sp. | reverse complement strand
GAAAGAAAGTATTTGCCTGCATTGAAGCACGATATTTTCTTAACGGTCATCATTGTAATGTTTGTGGACCTTACATTTTTTAATTAATCCCAGAAATCCTTACCTGTATCATTAAACAAGTATTAAAAATTGTTGAGGTCCGCAAATTAAACCTACAGGTAAAAGCCCGAAGGCTGAAACTTTTCATCCCCGGGTTTCACCCGGGGCTATTCAAATTGAACCCTTGCAGGGTGTTAACCGATGATTTTAATTTGCGAAGGATCAGGAGTTCTTAACTTAATGACATTGCCCGCCTGGACACCAGTGGGTGCATGTGCTAAAATACAAGCGTGATCAAATACCGCATATATGTTTCTCTAAAAACAACGTGGGAAAAGATGCCCAATGGTATGCGGTACACGAGGGCGATGCAACGATGTTAAATTGAAATTCTTTTGCCTGGACAACAAAAAAAAGTATGGTTGTATAAAAGTGCGGAACAACAATGGTTAATGAGGGTCAATTGCCGGGTTCAAAAATATTTCAATTAAAACAGCTTCTTGTTATCCACCGTAGCGTGTATGATATTCTACTCCCTGACAATCTTTTTTACCACAACTTTTTTATCATTTAAAAACACCGTTACAAAGTAAACGCCCCGGCTCATTTGTTTCATGGGAATGGTGATTGTTTGCGCTCCGCTTACCTGTTGTGTATTGCCATAAACTTTTTGTCCTGCCATGGAATGGATGTTGACAGTGGCTTTCACCGGGTTGTTTCTTGCGATCAAAACAGTGAGCTGGTTCGTTACGGGATTTGGGCTAAAGATGATCTTTTCAGTTACTGAATTACAGGGCTGCCCATAATTTACAGAGGCGGAATCCAGGTAAAAACTGGTGTCGGCAGCGATGTTCATTTTTAAACGGTACTTGATAATGATCCCGCCCGTTAATGCGGTAAGATCATCCGTATAATTAAAATTGCCGGATGCGAAACTACCGGTAAAGTTGATGGTGGATATTGCGGCATAGTTGACATCCGTTGGTAATTTTCTTTCAATAACGATGTTCATGTTATTTCCTTTTTTTACAGTAAAGGCGATAGTTGTTTTACAGGCAGTATCAATGCTGATTTGCTGCGTGTAATTTTTTTTAATGAGCGAAACAAAGGCCTTTTTTGCATCCGGAATACCATAACCCGTGCGATCATCAGGCATATTCACCTTGTCGGATGATTTGCGCAATTCATCAATAATGCCCATATTGTTTACTTCAGGAAATGCCTGCCAGAGGCAGGTAACAATACCCGCCATGATGGGGCAGGCATACGAAGTGCCGTTACTGTAAATTGGCCCACCGGTGTTTTGATCGGCGATTACCGCATTCAACCCGATGGCTGCCACATCCGGTTTTATTTGTCCATCCGCGGAAGGGCCATAACTGCTAAACCCCGCAATTTGCCTGGCGGCATTTACGGCGCCTATAGTTAATACGCTGTCGGCATCCGCTGGTGTTGTTATATATTTCCAGTTGGGGTTGTTACCCTCATTTCCTGCAGCCACCACTACCAATATTCCTTTTCTGGCGGCAAGGCCGCAACCCCTTGCTATAATGGTAGTGTTGCCATCCATATTGGAATAGGTATAATTAAAGCTACTGTTGTCAAAAAGATTATAACCCAGCGATACCGAAAATACGTCCACACCAAGGCTATCCCCTTTTTCAGCAGCGGCTACCCAGTTTTGTTCTTCAATGGGATATTCACTTGACGCGTCTTCGGTACGGTATAAATAGTAAGAACTTTTTGGCGAGGTACCCACGAATGATCCTGGCAGGTTGGCGGCAATGGTACTAAAACAATGTGTGCCATGCGCATTATCTTCGTTTACGCCCGCTTCATTGGCTACAAAATCCCAGGTACCCAATATTTGTTTGTTAATTCGAATACTGTCGAAGGTTGGTAATGTTTTATAATTATAGAAGCCGGCATCCATGATAGCCATTTGCATGCCTTCTCCCTTAAAACCATGATTATGCAAAAATTCCGCATTGTGCAGGTGTACCTGCGGATAAGCCAATCCGTAGGCATAGGTATCAGCGGGGCTTTGCGGCCTTGCCGGTGTATGAAGGGCGGGCATATCAGGAGGATCAAAATGTTCATTGACAGGGTCGGAAATTACCTGTTGCCTTGCCGCGATTGGTGCGGAAGCAATCACGAAAGGAAAGGAATTGATCTTTGCAAGCGCCGCGGCATCGGTTGTTAGAATGCACACCTGGTTAAGCCATTTGCTTACATTTAAAATTGTAACCTTGCCGGATAAGCGAATGCTATCAATATATCCTGGTGTAACGGGAAGGTCGCTTTGATCTATTGGAATACTATAACGGCTTCTCCTGTTGATGGAGCGTGGAGTTAAAAATTGCGAAGGAGCACTGATGGAAAACGGGGTGCCTGCCTTATCTTTTAACCGGACTATATAGCGTGAATATTGAGCAAAAGTATTTGGATGATCCGCAAAAAGAAAAATTATTAGCAACAATTTCTTCATACTGTAAGTTGATAACTTTTCATGGGTTCAATCAGGCGTAAGCCAAAACTTTAGCAACTGCTTAGCTTTTTAATTATGGTCAATCATGGTAAGTGTTACACCATAAGAACCATCACTGTAAGATGCGCCGGTCCCGGGGGTAGCCGGTTGGAATTCCGTGTGAAGGAATTTGCGATATACCAGGCCGATACCCTTTGCATAAATTTCAACCCCGAAATTCCTTTCACTATAAGATTTCGGATCCGCAGGGTTTCCAATTACTTCATCCCGCTGATTTACTTTTATCGTACTGTCAAGCTTAAGGCTTCCTAAAGTTAGCGGCTCATTCAAACTTTCATAAATATAATCCCAGTCATCCAAATACCTTACAGTTGAGTTTAATGAATAGGTATCCAAATAAGAATTGCCCTTCCATGAGTAATCATTCTTTATAGGGAGCTTCAATTTTAAGAAGCGCATATTATTCTCAATAAACTCTAATGATGTGCCTGTATTAACAGCTAAAAAACTATTATCCGGAACCCAGGGCTGCTGGGCTGTTTTGCGTATATAGCGGATAATTCTGTAGGATGGCCTGCCGAGGTTGTCATTGATCAATGCGTCAACAACATGTTTTACCTGGTAAGAAATGGTAGTGTCCTTTAACCTAAATGGCAAATATTTGAATGTATCTAACTTGTAGGTAATAAATTTTCCGGCAATAAGCGGGGCGTAGTTTTCAATAGGTGCACTTATAAATTCTTCGGTTTGTTTTTTACAGGCACCCAACACCAGTAGCGTAACAACACCAGCAAATAAAATTATTTTTTTCATAATACAGAAAGTTATTTATGGTTCATAACTCATGGTTTATAGTGCATGGTTGCAGATCATAATTTTAACTATCAACTATCAACTATCAACTGACACGTTGAATTATTCCCCCGCCCACTACATCATCCCCTTCATAAAAAACCGCACTTTGCCCGGGGGCAATACCTTTTACATGCTCATAAAAACGAACTTTTATGCCGTTTTCGTATGTATAAAGGTTACTAACCGCACCTTTATCTTTATACCTGATCTTTGTAAGCATTTCCATTCCTTCAGTAATACCCTCGTATTTGATCCAGTTTATTTTAGCTACATTCATTTCATTGCCTTTCAGGTCTTCTTCTTCGCCCAGCACAATGGTATTGGTTTCAGGATCTATCCCGGTTACAAAAGCTGGCCTGCCCAAGGCAATTTCCAGCCCTTTTCTTTGGCCGATGGTGTAAAAGGGATACCCTTTATGCTGACCAAGAATTCTCCCCGTTTTATCTATAAAATTACCTCCGGCCACTTTTTCCTCCAGGCCTTCTACATTTCTTTTTAAAAATCCACGGTAATCATTATCTGGTACAAAACATATTTCGTAACTCTCTGCTTTTTTGGCTAATTCAGGGTAGCCAAAATCGTGCGCCATCCGGCGTATTTCAGTTTTGTGATAAGTGCCCAATGGAAGCAAAGTGCGGCTCAGCAGGTCTTGCTGAAGCCCCCACAACACATAACTTTGGTCTTTTGTTTCATCTATCCCTTTTCGGATAAAATATCTTCCATTAGTATGCTGATGAATTTGTGCATAGTGGCCGGTGGCGATAAAATCGCATCCCAGGGCGTCAGCTCTTTTTAACAAGGCACGCCATTTAATATGCGTATTGCACATTACGCAGGGGTTAGGTGTACGGCCGGCCATATATTCTTCTACAAAATTATCAATAACAAAATCCCCAAATTCTTCCCGGATATCTAATATAAAATGTGGAAATCCATGTTGCACCGCTGCCTGCCGGGCATCGTTAAAGCTTTCCAGGTTACAACAACCCGTTTCTTTTTTGCCGATAGTACCTACACTGGTGGCGTAATCCCATGTTTTCATGGTGATGCCAATTACATCATACCCTTCTTTATGCAGCATAAGGGCTGCCACGGTACTGTCAATACCGCCACTCATCGCCATTAATACTTTGCCTTTTTTATTCATATCGAAATTCCCGCCTGTACGATTTATAGCCGGACAAGCCTGAATGCAAAGATACAATTTCGGCCTTTAAAAAAAGGAGCGCTGGAAACAATAGCCAATTCCGCTGATAATCTTCCGCTATCGCTTTATTTTATAACTCCCCGCTCAACCAGTCATTATAGTAAAATGACCTGAATGATTTACTTATTTGAACCCGGGGATATACTTCATCCCCGGATTATTTTTAGGAAAATAAAGGGAACCGCAGATATTAGTTTGGAAGCTGGGCATCAATATACAAATCCTCAACTTTTTTACGTGCCCATTCCGTTTTGCGTAAAAATTTTAAACTGGATTGAATACCGGGGTTATCATTGAAGCAATTGATCCGGATGATGCTTCCTAATTGTTCCCACCCATATTTTTCTACCAAATAATGGAGAATATATTCTAATGTTTTTCCATGAAGCGGATTATTTTTTTGAGCTGTTGCCATGTCATTCATTATGTTGACCTTTTAATTAATTATTATACAAGTTAAAAGTAACATGCAAATTTAAAGTATTGGCCACAGTTCAATCTGTACCTTACAAATTTGTTGAACTTTCTTTGGTTTCCGGCTATAAAGTATTTAAACCCGGAACCAATTTTTTACTGCGAATGAAATCAATATAAAAATTCTAATACCATGAAACATAGAAGTGTATCAGACTGATAAAATTCCTTTTATAACCGAAGAACGGTTTTTAGAAGTCAGGAAGAAAAACAGGCTTTTGAAACCCAGCCGTCGTAAATGATCCGTTACCTATTGGCTGGCAATCTTTAATAAACTATCCTTAATTTTATAATCATGGAAAAAGCACATCATTATTCGCTATCGGTAGAATGGACGGGTAATACCGGGGAGGGTACAAAGGATTATATTTCGTATGGACGCAGCCATAGTATTTCAGTTGACAATAAAGTTGATATAAAAGGTTCTTCGGATCCTGCCTTTCGTGGCGATAAAAAAAAGCATATCCCCGAGGATCTTTTTGTTGCTTCAATAGCGGCCTGTCACATGCTCTGGTATTTACATCTTTGTTCGGATGCCGGCATAATAATTACAGCATATATTGATCGTGCCACTGCAACAATGATTGAGGCTGCCAATGGCGGCGGACGATTTACAGAAGTAACCCTGAACCCAATTGTTACCATCACCAATGAATCAATGGCAGCAAGGGCGGAAGAACTTCATAAAAAGGCGAATGAGTTATGTTTTATCGCCAACTCCTGCAATTTTCCCATTTTGCACCAGCCGGTTATTGTTGTAAAATAAGCTGCACGAATAATGTTGTCCGAACATTTGAATTCCATGTCATCATCGTTGTGTCACTCACTTGTACCGCATACCTTTGGGGATCTTTAATTGCGTTTTATAAAAAAATATTTTCATTATAACAGTGTTTAAAATTTGCTGGCTTGGCTGCCCTATAATTTGCATCCACTCCGCAAAGGGTTGCCAACCTTTTAAAGGTTGGCAACCCTTGTTGTGGTAGTAGGCCACCAAAATAAATTTAACGCCATTGTTGGTGTTTGTGCAGATGGCTTTGCGGCATAGCGATCATCAACAACATCGCTTACTATTCATGTTGTAATGCTTCCGCTATTTCCCTGCTGGTTGTTGGTATGGCCGCCTCTGCAAATCCATCCGCACTAACACGCAACAAAGGCGTAGAGTGGGATTCTTCGACATAACACAATTAAAGACCCATATAGGTATGCGGTACCAGTGAGTGACACAACGATGCCGCCCAATGCTTCTTAGCCTGGACAACAAGAAGCATGGCGGCATAAAAAAAGGGCAACAAAAAATGTTGCCCTTTTATATTTTAAAAATTATAGTCCCATTTTCTTTTTCAAATTCTCATCTATTGCATCCAGGAATTCTTCCGTATTCAAATAATGCTCAACCTGCTTCACTTTATTACCATGAATACATTCGGCAAGGTCCTTGGTCATTTTTCCGCTTTCCACTGTTTCGATACAAACCGCTTCCAGGGCTAAACAAAAATCAATCAATGGCTGGTTGCCATCTAATTTTCCCCTGAAAGCCAAACCCCTTGTCCAGGCAAAAATAGAAGCGATGGGATTGGTAGAAGTTGGTTTGCCTGCCTGGTGGTCCCTGTAGTGGCGGGTTACGGTGCCGTGTGCGGCTTCCGCTTCCATTGTATTGCCATCCGGTGTTATTAATACTGAAGTCATAAGGCCTAAACTACCAAAGCCTTGTGCCACTGTATCACTCTGTACATCGCCATCGTAATTTTTGCAGGCCCATACAAAATTTCCATTCCATTTAAGTGCGCTTGCAACCATGTCATCAATTAACCGATGCTCATAAGTAATGCCTGCCGCCTCGTAGGCTGCTTTAAATTCCGCCTGGAAAATATCTTCAAAAATATCTTTAAAACGTCCATCGTATTTTTTTAAAATGGTATTTTTTGTAGAAAGGTACAAGGGCCATTTTTTACTAAGCGCCATATTAAAACAGCTTCTTGCAAAGCCCATGATGCTTTCATCGGTATTGTACATGCTCATGGCAACACCATCGCCTTTAAAGTTATACACTTCAAAAACCTGGGGCTCGCCTCCACCTTCGGGTGTAAAAGTCATCGTTAATTTTCCTTTGCCTTTTATAACGGTATCGGTTGCACGGTATTGGTCACCAAATGCATGACGGCCTACAATGATGGGAGCAGTCCAGTTAGTTACAAGGCGTGGTACATTCCGCATTACGATAGGCTCACGAAAAACAGTGCCATCCAGGATATTACGGATGGTGCCATTGGGGCTCTTCCACATTTGTTTCAGGTTAAATTCTTTTACCCTTGCTTCATCCGGGGTTATGGTGGCGCACTTGATACCCACCCCAAATTCCTTGATCGCATTGGCTGCATCAATGGTAACCTGGTCGTTGGTTTCATCCCGGTACTCCATGCCCAGGTCGTAATATTTAATATCCAGTTCCAGGTAGGGAACGATCAGTTTGTCTTTAATGAATTTCCAGATGATCCTTGTCATCTCATCGCCGTCCAGTTCCACTACGGGATTTGCTACTTTAATTTTTGCCATTGTTGCTTATTTGTAAATTTTAAGTGAAGTGTGTTTTGCCATGTTATCGAAATCCCGGTCGTTGTGCAACACAGGCAAATTGAAATTTATACATATCCATGCAATCAGTGCATCATTAGAACTCCTTACTGTTATTCCTTTCAACTGCAGTTTTCTATACAAATCAGCAGCTCCAAGAGCTGCTTCATAAGGATCGTAACTAATAAATTTAAACCCGAAAAACAAGCTTTCAATAATGTCAACCAATTTCTTTTCTGTAACTCCCTGCAAAACTTCCTGTGCAATAATTGGAGGTATGATGATCCTGTTATCATCCATAAGTTCAAACAAGGCAAGTACGGGCGGAATTGAAACCCCTTTAAAAAAATCAATCCAGATACTGGAGTCAATCATTACAAGAGACTTCATCTTGAACGCATTTCATCAAGGTTTCCTTCCCATTTTACTTTCCCGAATAGTGTTTTCATTTTTTGCCTCTTTTGCAATTTGATATATTCTTCCAGTGCATGGTTTACTATATTTTTCTTACTCTTTGCTCCGGAATATTTCATGGCTTCTTTCAAAAGCTGATCATCAATATCAATATTTGTTCTCATGGTTTAATTTTTGCTATACACAAATATATCCAAATTTATACACCTTATAAATTCTTAATGATCTCATCGGCAAACTCGCTTGTCTTCAGTAAAGTACCTTCTTTCATCAAATTATAAAAGTCAATGGTAACGGTTTTGTTGCGGATTGTTTTGCCAACCGAATTGGTGATCAGTTCCGCCGCATCCCGCCAGCCCATATATTCCAGCATCATTACGCCACTTAAAATAACGGAAGATGGGTTCATGGTATTGGTATTGGCGAACCGTGGCGCAGTGCCATGTGTAGCCTCAAACACTGCATGGCCTGTTAAATAATTAATGTTGGCGCCCGGTGCAATGCCAATTCCGCCTACCTGCGCCGCCAACGCATCGCTGATATAATCTCCATTCAAATTAAGGGTTGCAATTACCGAATAATCCTGTGGCGCCAGTAAAGCCTGTTGCAAAAAGTTATCTGCAATGGCATCTTTAATAATTACTTTGCCACCAATAGCGCTTATTTTCATCTCTTCATTAGCTACTGCTTCACCACTTTCTTTTTTGGTGCGTTCCCATTGGTTCCAGGTGTAAACATTGCCGCCAAATTCCCTTTCCGCCAATTCGTATCCCCAGTTTTTAAAAGCGCCTTCGGTATATTTCATGATATTGCCTTTATGAACGATTGTTACCGATGGCAGCTTATGTTCAATGGCATGTTTTATCGCACTGCGTATCAGGCGTTCACTCCCTTCTTTGCTAACAGGTTTAATACCCAATGAAGTTGTTTCAGGAAAACGGATATTT
This sequence comes from Ferruginibacter sp., assembly GCA_031416575.1. GTDB lineage: Bacteria > Bacteroidota > Bacteroidia > Chitinophagales > Chitinophagaceae > Ferruginibacter. The sequence continues at coordinate 9,312 of JANOTW010000443.1, read as the reverse complement.
TTCACCCCCATTTCGGTGATCAAAAAATCAAGCAGTTTTTTGGCTTCCGGGGTGCCGGTCATGTATTCGATACCGGCATAAATATCTTCCGTGTTTTCCCTGAAAATTGTCATGCTTACTTTTTCGGGTTGCCACATGGGTGAGGGTACCCCTTCAAAATATTTTACCGGGCGAAGACAAACGTAGAGATCTAATTCCTGCCGCAGCGCCACATTCAAACTACGCATACCGCCACCAACGGGGGTTGTAAGCGGGCCTTTGATGGAAATCAAATATTCTTTAAAAGCATCCATGGTTTCTTCGGGCATCCAGTTGCCTGTTTGATTGAATGCCTCTTCACCTGCCAATACTTTTTTCCACTCAATCTTTTTTTCCCCCTTGTATGCTTTGGCTACTGCCGCATCAAAAACCCGTACTGATGCAGCCCAGATGTCGGGGCCAATGCCATCGCCTTCAATAAACGGGATCGTTGGGTTGTTGGGGACATGCAGTTTGCCATCTCCGCCCATTGTGATTTTTTCTGCCATACTAAAATATTATTTGTTGTAAAATCTGGTTGAATGCAAAAATAGGAGAACTGGCTAATAAATATGATTTTGCTGAAAATCGCCCAAAATAAAAACCGTGGTTTCTTTAAAAAAAAACCACGGTGTACATGAAGTTATAACCAATTGATATTAGTCCCGCCGCCTTACCCTGAAACTACAGGTAATAGCATAAGAAATGTTGCCTGGGGCGGGGCCTGTTATGGTGCCTGAAAAATTACCTGCAATGAACTGCCCTACAATTCCATATTCTGTTATTTTAACAACAATGGGATTTAAAATCGTAGAAGGGTTTGCTATTTGAGGAGAGTTAAATGAAAACAGGTTTTGAGAGGTATTAGTAGCTATTCCTGTTAGTGCAAATGAGAAGCCGGAATGTAGGGTAATATTAGAAAATGACGGAGCAGAGGTAATTATTATCGTAGGCGGCGTATTCTGCGGCTTTGCGTATTGAAACAAACTATCTGCCGGTGCAGTAAACGAATAGTTTGTGCCATTAATTGAGTAATTAATAAACTGCTGTGTACTAATGGCGCAGGCTATTAAAATACCTGCTGCATTTTGGCCCGGAATTAATGTAACGGGTAAGGCATTACTTGCCTTCATCGTTGTCCTGTCATTGCCCACAAAAGTTGCGGGGGCGGCATTGCTGCATAAGGTTGTCGTAAAATTAAACGTACCTGTATTACTCAATTGTTTATAAAAATTTATACCATCTTTTCGCATTAACACAAATCCATTGGTTACTCCTGCGTTGTTGCAATCGTTTACGTTTCCTGTAATGGTGGCGCTAAAATTCGCAGGTATAACAATACCGCCCAATGAAACATTTGCTGTAGTGGTAGTAAAATTTTTTGCGTACAACCCGCTTAAACAATTGTATTCACCAAATACTTCTAATAAAAGCGATGAATTAGCAGGCACCGCCCCACTGGTATAGCCGGAAGAATCCGTATAACCAAATCCAGATCTCGTTGCAGTATCGCTGACTAACGACACTTTTACCAGCGCATTTTGAATGGGTACCCCTTTGGCATTGGTAACGGTACAATTAAACCGTACATACTTATTTGGAACATCACAATTCCAGTAAGAAAAATGACCAACTTCCCCCACATATTTATTGCCTGATTTTACAGCAATGCCCTGCTCTTTCCATAAACCCATCGCTTCATCAAAATACCACAACGGTATTGATGAAGGCGCACTTGCGGATAATGTTATGGGAAGTGGTAAGGTTAGGGCGGCTTTTTTGCCAGGCGCTATTTGCAAAAGTTCCCCACCAGTTCCTGTAAGTTCTACTGCTGCCATGCCATAAGTAGTCAGCAATTTAAGGGAGCCCGCAGTATCCAGCCCTCTTAAATCGCCGGGCATTGTGCGGTTCAAATCCCTGGAAGCCGGGTCTATCCAATGGGCGGCAACATTTACCTGGCCGGTATATGCGGCATTGGAAGTGGCATTTACAACTGCATTGGAAGGAAGGCTGATGATCATCCCGTTTGTAAGCGCAACCTTTCCGCCCGTTGCCGCATCTATATTGCCGGCATTAGTTTTAAGGATCAGTTTTATCCTGAAGAAAGCGCTTTTTCCATCTGTGGCAAGATAGGTTTTGATCGCTTTAAAATAACCAGGCATGGCCACGGTTACAAAAGCAGCTTCCTTTACCACCTGCACATTTTGTATCTCGAAGAAACCATATTTATCGGTGACAGTGTTGCTGTTGCCAAAAGTTACAACCGCATTATTTACTACCGCATCATTGCCATCAGTAACAAAGCCAGATACGGAAGAACTAATCTTTTTGGTAATGTCAGGTACCGCAGGGGTTAAGTCGTCCGGTGAGCCGGTTAATTCTTTTTGGCACGAAATAATAGAGATTGTTATTACTGCAAGGATTGCTGAAATAACAATAAGGGCGGTTTTTTTGGTATGGGTTAAAAGCATTGGTTTGCATTTTAGGGATAAAAAATATCCGGAACACCGGGATAATTACATAAAGGCTTCTCTAAAAACTTTCCTTATCCTCTCTTTGCGGAGAGTTAAAGGTGAGATTAAAATAAACCCGGGTTTTTAGAGATGCCCATTAGTAAATATATGATTTGCCGCCAAAGAAAAAAAAATCATTTTAGCTCAATGTTGCAATTTACCCAGCCGTTATCAAAACTTACATCCTCAAATTTTTTATAAAAATTTATCGCAGGCTCATTCCAGTCCAATACCTGCCAGGCTATGCCGCTGTATTTTTTTTCCCTTGCTTCTTCAATCAGTTTGTCAAATAACAATTTGCCAACCCCCATTCCGCGTAATTTTTCTGTTACCAGCAGGTCTTCCAAATACATTCTTTGCCCCTTCCAGGTGCTATACCGGATGTAATAAAGCGCAAAGCCTTCAACCCTACCATCAATCTCCCCTACATAGGCCCACCAAACAGGCTTATCGCCAAAGCCGCTTGCTACAAAATGATCAAATGAAACCGTAACAGCATCCGGCGCTTTTTCATATTCAGCCAGTTCCCGCACCAGTTGCATCATGCGGGAACAATCTTCTTTTTTTGCTTCTCTTATTTTTATTTCCATAGTGCCATTTTTTTATTTAGACTTTTTCAACCTTCCAGTTATTAATATTTCTTCTCTTCATGCTAAAACTCACTCCAATTAAAAATATAATTTTATTTAACTCAAGATATTTTTCATAGTATCTCATTTCTTTTATTTGCCCTATTGCTTTACTTGCGTTGTCAAGTTTAAATTCAAAAAGAAAATTTTTTGGATTGAGTTCAATTACAGTGTCAATTCTGCCAACATTGGTTGCCTCTTCTGACCTGGAAGTATTGTTTATAAGATGGGCTAATACATGAAAAATAGTATGAAAAGACGATTCTTTTTTTGAATATAACTGATATGGGACAGAAGCATAAATGGCGCTGACAAGGGCAAAGAAACCGTCAAATTTTTCTTCAAATAAACTGTCTTTTAATCTTTTGATTTTATCATTCCCAATTACACTGGAAAACATCCTGCCATCTTCATAAACGAATTTATCAATAGTCAAATCTTTTAATGTTAATTCCAGTATTTTTTTATAATAATTCAACTGTTCATTTAGCTGATATTTTGTATACTCTTCAAAAGCCTGTTGCTTTTCAATAAGTGTTACGGGTTCCTTTATAAAATCAATTCTTTCTTTAACAGCAAAATTTTTACAGGCCTCAATTACAGATTCAACAATCCATTCTGTAAAAATCTTTGTGAACATATTTTCATAAGGTTTCCAGATACTTGCATTCTTGATTTCAATAAACTGTTCGTAAATTTCTTTTATAGAATTAAATTCCATTAGCTTTCCTTCAAAATCTGTCAGTGCAATCTTTTTTGATGGTGTTTCATGCATATTGCCGGTAAGGTATTCTTCCCACCACTCCGGTTTTATATTCTCCATGAACATACTGGTAACAGTAAAATCATATTGCAGCTTTATTTTTTCAACTATTTCTGTGTATTTCTTTTCGACAATTAGTCTTTTAAGTATTTGTTGTAAACTTTCATTGCCAGCTTCTTTCGTTGCTTCCCTAAACCCATCCCTGATACGTTGAAAATGCTTTCTTTCAAATTCTATTTGTTTATCATTCATCATTCACCGGGAGTTATTTCTGACAGTAAGATAATTTTTCCCGGGCTTATTTTCAAAATTAAAATCCATTCTGCTGTTCACATTATTTTTCAACACATTTTACTGGCAGTATTTGAATTATCTTGCACCGCATGGAACAATATCAAACACTTTTAAGACATATTTTTTCAAATGGTATTCCCAAAGGGGATCGGACAGGTACAGGCACATTAAGTTGTTTTGGCTATCAAATGCGGTTTGACCTGAACAAAGGCTTTCCGTTGACAACAACAAAAAAAATTCACACAAAATCTGTCTTTTACGAACTACTTTGGTTTTTAAAAGGAGATACAAACATAAAATACCTGAATGACAATAAGGTTTCTATTTGGGATGAGTGGGCGGATGAGAACGGTGATCTTGGCCCCGTGTATGGCAAGCAATGGCGTAGCTGGGAAGGTGCGGATGGTGTGGAGGTGGATCAGGTAAAGGACCTCATCCATCAAATAAAAAACAATCCCGACAGCAGGAGAATGATCATCTGTGCATGGAACGTAGCCGATCTGCCAAAGATGAAGCTGATGCCCTGTCATTGTTTGTTCCAGTTTTATACAACCCCATCTGAATTGCCCGGAGGACGCCGCAAATTAAGTTGTCAATTGTACCAGCGTTCGGCAGATGTTTTTTTGGGAGTGCCTTTCAACATTGCATCCTATGCCTTACTTACCATGATGATAGCCCAGGTTTGTGATATGGAGCCGGGCGAGTTTATTCATTCATTCGGCGATGTTCATTTGTACAACAATCATTTTGAGCAGGCCAACCTGCAATTAAACAGAACACCTTTTCCATTGCCACAGTTGAAAATAAACCCCGCGGTAAAAGATATTTTTGAATTTAAATTCGAGGATTTTGAGTTGGTGAATTACCAGTGTCATCCGGCGATTAAGGCACCGGTGGCGGTTTAAAAAAACAGCCCCCTCAATCCCACAGGGGGAACTTTTGGAGAATGATAAATTGACGGGCATTTTATTTTACATTGAGTTGCTACTAAATACTATTTACAAAATTAAGGGACATTAACTATTACAATAATGAATGAAACTACCGATGTAAAGTTTACAAAAATCCCCCCTTCGGTAGGTGGGGGTGCTGTATCTCTTGTTGTTGCCGCCTCCACCAACAACGCCATCGGCAAAAACAACCAGTTGCTCTGGCACCTGCCGAATGACCTTAAATTTTTCAAGAATACCACCTGGGGTTTCCCGGTGATCATGGGCCGAAAAACATTTGCGGCGGTGAACAAACCCCTGCCGGGGAGAACAAATATTGTTATCACCCGAAAGCCGGATTGGAAGGCGGAGGGCGCCATAACAGCTTTGGGCCTGGAAGATGCAATTCAAAAAGCAGGTGAAACAAACGCCAAACAGATATTCATAATAGGTGGCGGTGAAATTTACAAACAGTCTATGCCCATTGCGGATACTATTTATTTAACAAGGGTGCACGCCGTTTTGGATGGGGATATTTTTTTTCCTGCGATTGGTGAAAGCGAATGGGAATTGGTTTCTAATGATGATTTTCCAGTGGATGAGAAACATGCTCATGCCTATTCATTCCAGGTATGGAAGAAAAAGTAAAATCCCTCCCATCTTAATTTTTAATTCCTAATTCTTAATTTTTAATTTGCATAGCCATTTTCAATTAGCAAAAAAATATCTGCATTATTATCTTACCGCCTCCAACGGAAAGGGCCATGGTATGCATTCTCCATTTGTATTTGATTTCATTAAAAATGTATTGAAAGATAAAAAGCAGTATGATTGTTATTCTGAAATTGAGCGCCAAAGAAAGAAACTGAAGGCAAATAATGATCTGATTGAAGTGGAAGATTTTGGGGCTGGCTCTACAGTGATCAGGACAAACAACCGGATAATAAAAGACATCGCCAACTCTTCATTGAAACCTAAAAAATACGCACAGTTATTGTTCAGGATGGTACAGTATTACAAACCCGCAACCATCGTAGAATTGGGAACATCATTTGGTATTACCAGTTCCTATCTTTCCCGGGGGAATAAGATTGCGAAATTATATACCTGCGAAGGGGCCAGCAATATAGCCGCCATCGCTCAGGAAACTTTTGATGCATTGGAAATAAAAAATATTGAAATGATAAAAGGCGATTTCGCGAAAACACTGCCTTTGTTTTTTTTAAAAATCAAAGTGGTGGATTTTGTTTTTATTGATGGCAACCACCGTAAAGAACCTACGTTACAATATTATCGACAATTATTAACCCATTCAAACACTTCAACCATTTTCGTATTTGACGATATACACTGGAGTGCCGAAATGGAAGCTGCCTGGTGTGCCATTCAGCAACATCCTGCTGTTACCCTCACGATTGACCTTTTTTTTATAGGACTGGTTTTTATCAATCCTGATTTTAAAGTTAAGCAACACTTTACCATACGATTTTGATTGGTTTTATTTTGAGGGCTGGATAAGTTTTTTTACTTTTCAAATGAGATAAAATAATGACTTTGCGTTTTGCTCGATATTAAAAGAAGTACAAGGCTTATAACAGGAATCATGTATCTCTATCTACAACGTGGGTAAAGTTCCCCAATGGTATGTCTTTGAACCGAGCGTGGCAACGATGCTGCCATGTAATACGTCTGCCGGTAACCAAATAAACCGCGAAAATTTGAAAAGCCCCTTTTAAATTTAGCTACCTTTGCGCCAATTATTTCCCTTATGACAATTGGCGTTTTAAAAGAACCATCTCCCGAAACCAGGGTATCCATTTTACCTGAACATGTAACGATCCTGAAAAAATGGAATGTTGATATTATTGTTGAAAATAACGCCGGTGTAATGGCATTAGCCCAAAATAAAAAATATACGGAAGCGGGTGCAGCTATAGGTGGCCGTGATGCGGTGATGAAGGCTGCGGATATCATTCTTTCCATCAATGAACCAACCCCACAGGAGATCAGCCTTTTGCGATCTAAAATAATACTGGGGGTTTACCAGCCATTGTTTAATGATGATTTAATAAAAGACTGCGCTGCCAAAGGTGTAACTGTATTCAGCATTGATATGCTTCCACGTACCACCAGGGCCCAAACGATGGATGTACTAAGCAGCCAGGGTAATATTGCCGGTTACAAGGCGGTACTAACCGCGGCAAATTTATTCCCCAAATATTTCCCTATGTTTATGACGGCGGCAGGCAGTATCCCGCCTGCAAAAATGTTGATACTCGGTGCAGGTGTTGCCGGGCTGCAGGCCATTGCCACTGGTAGAAGATTGGGTGCGGTGGTAGAAGTGTTTGATACCAGGCCGGCTGTAAAAGAAGAAGTGATGAGCCTGGGCGCTAAATTTATAGAAGTTGAAGGCGCTGCGGATGCCAGCAAGGCGGGTGGCTATGCGGTAGAACAAAGCGAAGGTTTTATGCAACGCCAGAAAGCCAGAATCGCAGAAAGTGTCGCCAAAGCGGATATCATCATTACTACTGCCCAGGTACCCGGCAAAAAAGCGCCCATATTAATTACCACTCAAATGATAGAAGCCATGAAGAATGGTTCTATAATTATTGACCTGGCCGCTGCAACAGGTGGTAATACTGAATTGACCATCAATGATGAAACGATTATTCATAATGGAGTGAGCATTGTTGGCAATTCGAGGCTGCCGGCGGGCATGCCCGGTGATGCAAGTAAATTGTATGGAAAAAATATTTTAAATTTTTTACAACTGGTGATTGGTAAAGCGGGAGAACTGAATTTGAATTTTGAAGATGACCTTGTGAAAGGAACCTGCATTGTGCATCAAGGGGCGATCACGAATGAGCGTGTATGGGCAGCCGTTAATGGGCAATAAGCAATAAGCAAAGGGCAAAAGGGAAAAGGCAAATAGCCCTGAAAGGGCGTAATATGATAGCGATGGGCAACGCCCATCGAAAAGAAAAATAAATTCCTGAAATATAAATATAATGTACCATCATTACAAGCCAGGCATGCGAAAGGGCCTATAAAAAAAATGAACAAACCATGCAATCTGTTTTAGATTTTTTCAGCAACCATATTGAAATTATATACATCGTTATTCTTTCCGTTTTTTTAGGGATAGAAGTAATTGGACGGGTACCAAGCGTGTTACATACACCTTTAATGAGTGGCGCCAATGCTATTCATGGCGTGGTAGTGATTGGGGCCATCATCGTAATGGGCCAGGCGCAGGCGGATAATTATACCGCCATTATACTGGGTTTTTTCGCAGTTGTGTTGGGTACGTTAAATGTAGTAGGCGGTTTTGTAGTAACGGACAGGATGCTGGAAATGTTTAAGAAGAAAAAGCCCCCCAACCCCGCTGGTTAGCGGGGGGTAAAGGCAGGCGCTCATTGATGGCATAACTTTTTTAACAGGAATAAATAATCGAATTAAAATACTCAAAAAACCCCGATAGATAGCGGGGTTGGGGCAATTTTTTTTAATATGGGAATTCACATACTTACAATCTGTTATCTTATTGCTTCGGTTACTTTTATAATTGGTCTTAAAATGTTATCTCACCCTGAAACCGCACGAAGGGGAAATCTCTTGGCGGCTGCGGGAATGGCGATTGGTATTTTTGGAACTATATTTTTATTTGAACAGGACGTTGACGGCAACAAGGTCCATTTGAATAATATCATGTTGATTTTTGTGGCATTAACCATCGGTTCGATACTTGGTTTTATATCAGCCAAAAAAATACAAATGACGGCGATGCCCGAAATGGTAAGCCTGTTCAATGGTATGGGCGGGGCCTGCGCTATGCTAATTTCGTTGATTGAATTTAATCATTACCTGCATACAGCCATGCCCCCGGTTGGCGATCTTATATTTTTAACCGAAGAGTTAACCACAGTTTCTGTTATTGCCATTACCGCCGGTTTAGCGATTGGTAGTGTTTCTTTTGCAGGCAGCATAATTGCATGGGGAAAATTAAGGGGTATAATAAATGATACGGTATTCAGGGGCCAGCGTAATCTGAATATGTTTTTCTTATTGGTTTTATTGGTTGCAGTGGGGGTATTTATTTTCAAAACCCCTGTTACCAGCAGTGAAGTGAGCGGCTATTCCCCGGAACAGGTGCGCCGCGCTGCCGA
>JANOTW010000442.1:0-12727 GCA_031416575.1 Ferruginibacter sp. | reverse complement strand
GATATTACCAATAAAACAGGCAGGCAGGTGTTTGCAAAAATCCCCGGCATTTTTGTGTATGATATGGATGGCTCCGGCAATCAAATAAATATCGCTGCAAGAGGTTTAGACCCTCACAGAGGATGGGAATTTAATATTCGTAAAGACGGGGTGCTAACCAATTCCGATATGTATGGTTATCCTGCAAGCCATTACAGTATGCCGCTTGAAAGCATTGAACGTATTGAACTGGTGAGGGGAACAGGGTCGTTGCAATACGGGGCGCAATTTGGCGGAATGCTGAATTATGTAACAAAACAGGGAGATACCACCAGGCCATTTAGTTTTGAAAGTATCAATACAGCCGGTTCATTTAATCTTATTAGTACCTACAATGCAATTGGAGGAAAGGCAGGAAAATTCAAATACTATGCTTACCTGCAAAAAAAATCAAGAGGTGGTTATCGAAAAAATGAGCATACTGATTCCGAAGCCCAGGCGGTGATAATAACGTATCAGCCCAATCATAATTTCTCGGTTCGTGTGGAATGGGCACGTTCCAAATATCTCTATCGCCTGCCCGGTGCATTAACCGATAGCATGTTTAATGAAGGCCCAACCCAGGCTACCCGTTCCCGGAATTATTATAGTCCCGATATTCATGTCCCTTCAGTTACATTAAACTGGCAGGTAGCCTCCCAAACCAACATTCAGTTTATTTCGTCAGCGGTGTTGGGTAGAAGAAACAGTGTGCTGTTTGATAAACCTGCCAGTATTAAAGACACTATCAATGCGGCCACGCTTCAATACAATAACAGGCAGGTGGATATTGACCGGTTTAACAGCTACACTACCGAATTGCGTTTATTGCAACAATACACGCTTGGCAAACAAACCAGTTCGCTGGTTGCGGGTATTCAATACATGAATAACGACCTGCACCGCACGCAGCTTGGTAAAGGGACTACCGGGAGTGATTATGATCTTGGTTTGGCGGACCCGGTATGGGGCAGGGATGTACATTTAAAAACAACCAACATCGCGGTATTCGCGGAAAATAAATTACAGTTGCTACGCCATCTCTCCATAAATTTTGGTGCAAGGATAGAAACGGGCCAAACAGCTATGAGCGGAAAAATCGTTTATTATCCCGAGAACGATATTCCCGTTAATATCAGGCACAGGTTCCCTTTATTGGGTGCCAATATTTCTTTTAAACCGGCAGGTAATATGGAACTGTATGGAGGATGGTCACAGAGTTATCGCCCCATGATTTTTAAAGACCTTATTCCCGCTTCCTTATTTGAAAAAGTAGATCCAAATATAAAGGACGCCAAAGGGTATAATGCGGAATTAGGATTTAGGGGAACCTGGAAATTTTTAAGGTGGGATATCACTGGATTCCTGCTAAAGTATGACAACCGCTTTGGAACACTTGCTGAAACAGATAATGCAGGCGCCTTTTATACCTACAAAACCAATATAGGCAACTCACTTACAAAGGGTGCGGAAATATTGGTACAGGCGGATTGGTTGTTGGGTGCCAGGATCAATTTGTCCATCTTTACATCTACGTCTTTTATGCATGCCCGCTATACCAATGCGGTTGTAAAGTCAGGCAATTCAAATATTAATATCCGGGGGAATAAAGTAGAAAGTGCGCCGGATATAATAACCCGTAACGGTGTAACGCTGCGTTACAGGAAGTTAAGTTATTCCCTTTTATATAGCTACACCGGTGAAACTTTCGCTGATGCGTTGAATACGGTGCAACCACCTATAACAACCGGCGCTGTTGGCATTGTACCGGCGTATGGAATACTGGATATGAATGCCGGTTTCAGGTTTTCCAAAGCCGTGGAGTTGAGATTGAATATAAACAACATAACCAACAAACAATACTTTACCAAAAGGCCTTTGTTTTATCCGGGGCCTGGTATATGGCCTTCAGACGGAAGAAATGTTAGTGTAACAATTGTGGTAAACCTGTAGGGGTTTTGAATTCGGGTTCATGAAAAAAGGTTACTTGTAACCAATCAAATAACAAGCTTATTTTCGGCAATCTTCATTGAATATTTTTCCGGGTGCAATAAGGGCAAAGACGGGTGCATCTCAAATTCGCCTCGCAGCGTGGCTGCAAAATAGCCAACATACACTTTGTTGATTTTCAATAATTTGACAATGGGGTATATATAATTGTCGCTACAGTAATCTGGAACGTGGTCGGTGAGACACCGACCACGGCGGGGCTACCCCTGGCTGGTGTTCCACCAGCCAGCGACAATTTGGTATGCACCCGGTTTGTCTTAATGCAGGCTATGGCAATTCTTCCTTATACTTTACCCGCCATTCCTGCGCTGTTATATTATTCTCCTGTTTGAAAACACGGGAAAAATAACCGGGATCATTGTAGCCGCATTCAAATGCGATTGATGCAATGCTGTTATCGGGGGTTTTAAGCAGCTCCTTTGCTTTATTAAGCCGGATAAGGCGTATGAATTTATTAGGACTGCATCCTGTCAATGCATCTAATTTCCGGTGCAACTGAGAATGACTCATGAATACATATTTACTCAACTGCTCTACAGTAAAATTAAAATCTGCCAGGTGTGCCTCAATAGTTTCTCTTACTTTTCTTACAAATACATCTTCTATCTGATCATCAACGGGCGCTGGTATGGATATAAACTTATCAGTAAGCCCGGCTTTTTTTAGGTAATACTGTTGCAGGTGTTTTCTTAATTCCAGCAATTTCTTTATACGTAACAGTAACTCTTCCCTGTTAAATGGTTTTTCCAAATAAACATCAGCGCCACGTTTCAGCCCTTCCATTTTACTTGCCATATCCGCTTTGGCAGTAAGCATAATGATGGGAATATGACTTGTACGTTCATCGTTTCGCAACTTATGGCACAATTCAAAACCATCCATCAATGGCATCATCACGTCGGTCATGATTAGATCAGGAATAATATCAGTAGCAATTTCCAACCCTTCCATTCCATCTTTCCCAACAGCCAGGCGATAATCAGGAAGACAGGATGCGGTATAAGCAACCACATCGGCATTATCTTCTACCAATAGGATTAAAGGCTTTCCATTAGTAGTAGTTTCATTTATCAATTCATTTTTAATTTCTGTTGTACCATTTGTTTTTTGCTGAAGAATTAATTTCAACTCCGGATAAGTAATTACCGATTCAGCAATTGTCAATCTTTTGAAAGGCAGTATTACCGTAAACTCACTTCCATTGTTAGCGCCGGTTGGCGGACTTTTTACAGAAATTTCCCCTTCCATCAATTTCACCAGTTCTTTCGTTAATGCTAAACCAATGCCTGTTCCTCCTGTTTTTCGGGTAGTGCTGTTGTCTGATTGGTAAAACCGGTCAAAAATATATTGCATTTGATCTTCAGGAATACCAATACCTGTATCTTTTACTTTAATAACAAACGATGATTTGGCTTCTTCACCAGGCGAGCTGTTTTCATTGACCGAAATGTATATATTTCCTTTTTCCAGTGTAAATTTTAAAGCATTGGAAAGTAAGTTAGCAACGATCTGTCTTATCTTTTCAGGGTCATACGCTATGTTCAAAGAATCTATTTCAGAAAGAAAATGCAATTGTTTTTTCTGGCTTTCCGCTAATGAATGAAAGGATTCTACAATGTACCTGAGAAAAATGATCACATCACCCTGCACTAATTGCAATGACATTTTTCCGCTTTCCAATTTTGAAAGATCAAGCATTTCGTTCACCAGTTTCAACAGGCTTTCACCGCTGCGGATGATCATATCAGTTCCGTTTTTTAAATGCTCCTGGGGGTTATTGGCTATTTGATGTGCCATGCCAAGTATAACAGTTAGCGGTGTACGAAATTCATGCGTGATGTTGGTGTAGAGTTGTGTTTTTAAATTATCCAGTTCTTTTGCTCTTTTGGCTTCGTTTTGTTCAACAACAAGTTGTGATTTCAGTTTGGCTCTGTTTAGGGTAAATTTAAAATATGCCCTTATAGCTAAAATTATCAAAAGCAGGTATGCTGCATAAGCCCACCATGTACGCCACCAGGGTGGTAATACATTAATTTTCAATTCAGCGATTTTATCGCTCCAGATTCCCTGGCTGTTACTTCCCTGTACTTTGAATATATACTTTCCCGGCGATAAATGCAGGTAGGTAGCCGTACGCCTCGTGCCGGATTCTATCCAGTCTTTATCGGCGCCTTCCAGTTTATACCTGTACTTGTTTTGATTGGATGTAGTAAAATCCAGTGTTGAAAACTCCAGCGTAAGTATATCCTGCAAATAAGTAAGTGTAATGTTTTTTGTTTGCTCAATTGTATTTTGTAAAACCCCGGTTTTATCACCTGGTGCCACCGCTTGGTTATTGACAAGAATATTAGTAATAAAAACATTGGGCATAAAACCCTGTGTAAGTATCTCTTTCGGATTGAAAATATTAAGGCCGTTAACGCCGCCGAATGCAAGCCTGCCGTCAGGTAATTTTGCAAATGCTCCCGTGTTAAACTCATCGCCCTGCAATCCGTAGGCTTTGGTGAAATTTCGGAAAATCCAATGACTGCTATCATTCGTTGTATTCGCAAGCAAACAAAAAATTCCATTATTGGTGCTGCCCCAAATATTACGGGCATTATCTGCAAGGATGCCATACACCACATCATGCGGTAAACCGTCTTTGCTGGTAAGGTGAAAGAAGTCGCCCGTTTCCTTATTCATCCTGTTTAATCCTCCGCCTTTCGTACAAATCCATAAATACTTACCAGGCTGCAGCGGGTCATCGAGAAAGCATGACACATGATTATAATTAAGAGAATTGCGGGTGTTGCTGTTATTATAATACCATCTAACCCGGGGTGCAGCATTTTCCTTGTCACTAAAAATAACTTTCGCAAAGCCTTCCTGTGTGCCGATCCAATAAATGCCATTCACATCTTCATACAGGGCTGTGCAGATGGCTTTGGGAAGCATGGGTTTAGATGCATCGGTGTTTATGTTGAAGCTATCAATTTTTCCGGTCGCTGTAGTAAGCCAGCTTATATGGCCTCCAAGACCGGGAAACCAAAAATTGCCTTTACTGTCTTCCAACATAGGTTGTTTGTCACCCCGACCCTGGTAATCATTCATTCCGGGATAGGAGGTTAGTTTTTCCGCCAAAAGATTGTAGTTGAAGTATCCCTTGTTATCGCTTTTTAGCCAATAGTCCCCTTTTTTGGAAATGATAAAATTATCAATCTCGGTAACGGATGAAATCTTAGCAAATGGCGTTTTTTCTATTGAGTCATTTCTCAACCTTCTCCACCCGTAGGCAAAATCGCCGACATAAATATCGTTAGCTGTAAGGGGAACAATCCAACGAACACTATAGCCCGGCAACTGTGCTGAGAATTTATTACCGGCCGTATTGTATTTGCGCAAGCCGTAACCAACAGAACCTGACCATAAAATGCCTGAACGGTCAGTGATAAATGGATAAACAATTCTTATGCGTTCGGGTAATTGTAGGTTCCATTGCAGGTCCTTACCGGGTTCCCATTTGCTTACATCATAAAAATGAAGTTCGCGGTGGTGGTTCTCCCAAAGTTTTTCCCTGGGACGGAAGACAATGTTGCCCGCCGGTGTTTTGTTTGTATCGAACAACGCATACACATCTTTTCCATCGAACAGAAAGAGGTTATTGTTGATTAGTATGCTGCTGTCTTGTGTAAGATACCCGCTGTTGAAAAGTTGCCCGCCATTTAAACCCGCAAAACTATTCCGCAAAGGGTTGTATTGATATATCGCTCCATCCATTCCGCCGATCCACGTCCTCCCGATTTTATCTCGTCCCATTCCGTACACCTGGGCGGCATTAGGCAAGGTTAGTCTTGTAATAACCGGTGCCGCATTCCGTTCAAAAAAGGCATCGGTGAGTTGAACCACGTTCAACCCTGCACCATCGGAAGCCACCAGTATTCTGCCATCAGGTAATTCTTCTATACAACGTATCCTGTTTCCGGAGATGCTGGAAGGGTCTGAAGGCCGGTGCACAATGCGGTGAAATTTCCCGCTCTTTTTATCATAAATATTTAAACCGGCATCTTCCGTTCCTGCCCATATCCTGCCTTTTGAGTCTTCGAAAAGTTCGACGATGGTATTGCTGCTAAGGCTGTGCTGATTGTATGGATCGTTGGAAAAAACTTTAAAGCCATAGCCATCGTAGCGGTTCAGCCCATTTTTGGTAGCTATCCAGATAAAGCCTTCTACATCCTGCAACAGGTCAAACACCATTCCTTGCGATAGACCCTGGGCGGTGGATATGGTTTCGTACTCCCCAATTTTTTGTCCAGATGCCCGCCATCCAAAAATGACGATGGACAATAGAAGAATTGTTTTTAAAACAGTTAGGCGTGGCGGCATGTGTAACGATAGAAAAATGAAAGATGATTTTGACAGGTGTCTTAAACAGGGGCAGGAATGTTCCCGTGCAAAGTACGAATTAATCCTGCCCATGCACAATTTGTCCTGATAAAAGCTGAAAATGTACAAAAGCATGGTTGATATGTGCCAGTCTTTGCATAATGGCGGATGCAACTTTGGATAATCGTATGAATTCCGTCTTGTACCCTCTAAACGCTGCATAAACAAGACAAGTAAAGAATCATGCAAACGGTAACTGCTTCACCAAAACAACAAGGCCGCCTTCCGGCACTTTCGCAGCACACGTTTTTACGTTATTTTAATTTCATTGCCTTATATATAGCACAGGGAATCCCCGAAGGAATGTTGTTTTTTGGCATCCCGGCCTGGATGGCTGCTAACGGAAAGACACCGGGAGAAATAGGAAGTTTTGTTGCAGTGTGCGGCCTGCCCTGGAGCTTCAAGATAATAGTGGCGCCAATGATGGACCGCTTTAGTTATTTACCAATGGGTAGAAGAAGGCCCTGGGTTTTGTTCGGGCAGTTAGGATTGATACTAAGCTTTGCGGCAATGGCCTATGTGCCCGACCCTTTACATAACATGGCCCTTTTTATGGCGGCCGCATTTGCCATTAGTTTTTTTGGCGCCTTTCAGGATGTGGCTACCGATGGTATGGCCATTGATATTATACCCGTACACCAGCAGGCAAGAGCTAATGGCTTTATGTGGGGTTCAAAAATTATGGGTATTTCGGCTTCGCTGGCAATTGGAAGCTGGCTGCTTTATAACTATAATTTTTCCACGGCCATACTTAGCCTATCTGTAATGGTTGCCCTCATTATGCTGGTGCCGCTGTTTTTAAAAGAGAGGCCGGGTGAAAAAATATTACCGTGGACGAAAGGCGCTGCATCTCCAGAAGTAATACAAATGCAGGTTAGAAGTTGGAGAGCCATCTATACATCACTATATAAAGTATTCAGTTTACGTAACAGCCTGTTGTTTGCGCTGATGGCATTTATAACCGGAGGCGCCTTTAATTATATGGATACGCTGCTCCCCATTTTTACCGTACAGGCTTTGGGATGGACGGCCGAATCCTATTCGCAATTTTATGCAACAGCCACACTTATCGGCGGTATTGGCGGTATTGTACTCGGCGGCATACTGATAGACAAATTTGGCAAAGTGGGAATGCTGAATATTTATTGCGGCTTGCTGATAGTCATTACCTGCGGGTTGGCTTTTCAAAAAATGTATTGGCCGGCAACATCCTTCATCGTTGGTTTTATGATTGCTTTCCAGGTGCTGTATGTGTTTACCAATATTGGTGTGTTTGCCATTGGTATGCAATGCTGCTGGAAGAAAATTTCCGCCACGCAGTTTACGCTGTACATGACCATTGCCAACATGGGCCGGGTGGTTGGCGCCAAACTAATCGGCCCGGTTAAAGCCGGCTTTGCCTGGGAATATACGCTACTGGCTTTTGGAGGAATGATTGCTTTGGCCTGGCTCGTCATACAGTTCATACGCATCAACCAACACGCAAAACGGGTAGCCGGTTTTGATGTGGAAGTTCCTTTTCGTGAACCACGAAGCAATCGCCTTGTCATAGCCAACTACTCTTCTAAAGCAATAGAAAAATAATTATGAAAAAATAAATGATGATTTTAATAACCGC
This sequence comes from Ferruginibacter sp., assembly GCA_031416575.1. Taxonomy (GTDB): domain Bacteria; phylum Bacteroidota; class Bacteroidia; order Chitinophagales; family Chitinophagaceae; genus Ferruginibacter. The sequence goes on along the minus strand of JANOTW010000442.1, from coordinate 4,656 downwards.
TATAGGCCTATCACCAACAACTGTAAAGATTGCCAATAAGCAATAACCACAAATTATGGAAGCAGGATTAATAAAAGCTAAAGCCGTGATAGTGCCACCTCAGGTACTTCGATATAGCCAGGCAACAAACACAAAAAGGATAGCATCTATAGACCTGCTTCGGGGCTTTGTTATCGTATTGATGGCGCTGGATCATGTGCGGGATTATTTTCATGCAGACTATTTTTTTTACAACCCGGAAGATATGCAACAGACAAACGGCGCTGTTTTTTTCACCCGGTGGATCACCCATTTTTGTGCGCCGGCCTTTGTTTTTCTGGCAGGCACTTCTGCCTTTTTAGTAGGCGAACGAAAAACAAAAATTGAGCTGGCTGCTTTCTTACTTAAACGCGGCCTGTGGCTGATACTGCTGGAGTTTGTCGTGATCAATTTTGCCTGGAGTTTTAATCCTGCCTATCCGTTTTTCAGATTGCAGGTGATCTGGGTATTGGGACTTTGTATGGTGGTAATGGCAGCCGTTATTTATCTGCCACCAAAAGTTATACTGGTTATTGGTTTGGTTATTTTGTTCGGCCACAACCTGCTCGATACGATCCAGGTGACTGCAAATAGTGCTTCCGATTTTTTGTGGGGTGTCCTTCACCAACGAAAACGCTTTCTCATTGGCGACCGAATTGTAGCTACCGGTTACCCTTTCCTTGCATGGTTTGGTATTATGGCCCTGGGATATTGTTTTGGGCATTTCTACAAAAGGGGGGCGGATGCTGCGGTGCGCAAAAAAGGTCTGTTGATTATTGGCGGTGCGGCCATCGCTCTTTTCCTGTTATTAAGAGGCGTAAATGCTTATGGTGATATGAATTCCTGGGCGCTGCAAAACTCTTTTGTCCTTAGCATCTGTTCCTTCTTTAATACAACCAAATACCCGCCGTCAATGCTATACACGTTAATGACGCTGGGCCCTGTGATAGTGCTTCTGGCTTTTTTAGAAAAACCATTGAATCGGATCGGCAAATTCTTTATCGTGTTTGGCCGGGTGCCGCTGTTCTTTTATATCCTGCACCTTTATCTTATTCATGGGCTGGCCACCATCGCAGTTGTCGGTAGCGGCCGGCCCTGGACGGATATGATCAGCACTACCAACTTCAATGCAAGCGACAGCCCGTGGCTGAAGGGATACGGTTTTTCATTGTGGCAGGTTTACCTGGTTTGGTTGCTGGTAGTGGCACTGCTGTACCCGCTTTGCAGGTGGTACGACAGGTATAAAACCAAACACAAAGAGAAGTGGTGGCTGAGCTATTTGTAAAAAAGCTTCAATACTATTTGAAAAAGTAAAATAAAGAATAGAAACCTTTAAAAATCAGAACAGGCATAGAGGCAAAAACAATAATAATTACATCAATAAAATTCACTACTACCTAAAACGATAATATGCAAAAAACAACCTTGATAATTTTAAGTCTCATTCATTTCCTGCTCTTTTCAGGATGCCGTAATAGCGGTAAAACCACTGTGGCAGTAAATCCCACTGATACCGATACTGCTGAATACTTTCTCTTGCGTCCGGAGGTGGAAAAAACGTTTGGTTATTCTCATGCCGTAAAAATTGGAAATGATCTCAAAATATCAGGAGCCGTAAGCATGGATGATAAAGGAAACCCTACTGCACTCGGTAATATGGAACAGCAGATGAAAAATTGTTATAGCGACCTGGAAAAAATATTACAGCATTATGGATACAGCTTTGACGATGTGGTTGTGGAAAATGTTTTCACAACAAACATGGCTGAGTTCCTAAATGTTTCCTCCTATCGTAGTTCCATTTATAAAAAACAATTTCCCACCGGCACCTGGCTCGAGGTAAAAGGATTGGCGTTACCGGGGCTATTGATTGAAATTGATATGGAGGCGCACAAGGCTAATAAATAAGCTCTTTACAGACGACATCAGGATTTCAACCAACACTTGCACTTGTATTTACTCAATGAACAAATACAAAGAACAAATAAAATAAGTATTTTATGGAGCAGCTAAATGCCTTATTATCTATTGACCTTAATTATATAATTATTGGTTTAATAGTTATTTTTTTCACGATCGAGCAAGCAGTAAGTACACAATTCAAATACGACAAAAGACCGCAACATTTTTTAAATAATTTTCTGTTCCTGGTTGTGTTTTTCATTGGTAATATTTTCTGGGCTGCTGTTACTGTTTTTAGCATCGAATGGCTGAACAAAAATGAAACAGGACTTTTTTACCTGGTACAACTTCCGGTATGGCTGAAGATATTTATAGGAGTTGCCATGATAGATATGGTCTCTTATTGGTTCCACAGGATGTCGCATCGTGTGCCATTATTGTGGAGATTTCACCGGGTTCATCACAGCGATACAAGCATGGACTCATCAACTTATTTCCGTGGACATCCTCTTGAAACTTTTCTATGGTTCGGTACTTCAAACATTATTGCTGCCGGCATTTTTGGCATTGACCTGTTAACGTTAGGTGTTTACTTTTTAGTGAGTACACCATTCCTTATTATAGAACATACAAATCTTCGCTTTCCAAAATGGATAGATAAAACAGTTGGACTGGTATTTACCACTCCTAACATTCACAAGGTGCATCATGAAAAAGATCAGCATTACACCGACTCTAATTATGCCGATATATTCATTCTGTGGGATCGGCTTTTCGGTACCTACAAGTATAAGCCTGCTGAAGAACTGAATATAGGGTTAGAAGAATTTAACGATGAAAAGAAGCAAACATTCTGGTACTTATTCAAAAGTCCGTTTTTAAACATCAGGCGTGTTGATGCGCATGCAGAGTTCAAAAATGAAGAACCTGAAATTAAAATTTAAAAATAATTCACGCATTAAAAGTATCAGTACATCATCTAACGAATATTCCTTCAATGGCATATAAAACCAACCACCATGACACATTCAGAAAATTCATTTGAACCACTAAAGCTTACTGACCGGATTCAATCCCTGGACATTATGCGGGGCATTGTATTATTTGGAATTTTATTGATGAACATAAACGGTATGGGGCTTGCCCGTGCATACAGTGATCCTACAGTTTCTGGCGGCTCCACAGGATGGGATCTTTATACCTGGATAACGACCAACATGTTTTTTGAAGGTACTATGCGGGCTTTATTTTCTCTGCTGTTTGGTGTGGGCATGTTTGTATTACTCGACCGAATGGAGAAAAAAGGTGCAGGCATAAACGCCGCTAATATTTACTTTAGAAGATTAACATGGATGCTGGTTTTTGGGCTGATCCATGGTTATTTACTGCTGTGGATTGGAGAGATTTTATATAGCTATGCGTTGATGGGATTCCTGGTGTATTCGTTCAGAAATATGGCACCTAAAAAATTAATACTCATCGCTGCTTTCTTATTTTCCGCTGGCGCTTTTTGGACCTACACCGATTATAAAAAAGATGTAAAGCTTGTTGAGCAGGCAGCACTGGTGAATACATATAAAGCAGAAGGCAAGCCACTAACAAAAGAGCTAAAAGAAGCAGACTACAAATGGCAAAAAAGAGAAGAGGAAAGATCGCCGGCAGCGGTTGAAGAATACAACACAAACATGCGTAAAGGCTATTTGCACGTAGTGGGTTTTCTTGCACCCATTAACATGCATTACGATGAACATTATCCTTACCGTTATGATCCATTCGACGTATTGAGTATGATGCTACTTGGCATTGCCCTATTCAAATTAAATATACTTTCTGCCCAAAAATCCTATCGTTTTTACGGCGTCATGGCGTTGATAGGATATAGCATCGGGCTGGCTGTCAACTATTACGAAGTGACTATGATCTTGAACAGCAATTTTTCGTTGCTCGGATTCTCTAAGTCAAACTTAACCTACGATCTGGGTAGAGTCTCTATTGCCATGGGTCATATTGCTGCCATTATGCTGCTTTGTAAATTACCCGTACTGCAATGGTTAAAAACCAGGCTTGCTGCAGTAGGCAAAATGGCGCTAACCAATTACATTATGCATTCTGTTATTGCCTTGTTTTTCTTTACCGGTGCCGGCTTTGGCATGTTTGGAAAGTTGCAAAGACACGAGTTATTGTATGTAGTTTTTTCCATCTGGATTTTTCAATTAATCATAAGCCCTATTTGGTTGAAATATTTCCATTTTGGACCAATAGAATGGGTATGGAGAAACCTTAGTTATCAAAAGATGCATGCATTCAGAAAGAAAAAGACTGTTCAACCAGAAGTGTACAATGTCACTAACGAGGTTGACGTTGCCCCTGTCTCTATAATTACTAAGTCACTTACCAAAATTTAATAAACAAAACATCATCATTTGATGGTAATATGAAACATATTATTGAAATCAAAACCAACTATAATGTCAACTACGAAAACAGAAGAAGGTTTAAAAAGGGTGGTCGGCGTGCCCGGACTTACCCTGTCCGTTGTTAACGGTACCATTGGGGCAGGCATCTTTGTGCTGCCGGCAATTGTAGGAATGGCAATGGGTGCCATTGGCATTTTGGGCTACCTGTTTTGCAGTATCATGATGGCCGCCATCATGCTTTGTTATGCAGAAATCGGTAGCCGGGTCACCACCAGCGGTGGAACGTATGCTTATATTAAAGCGGCCTTCGGCAGTTTCC
>JANOTW010000441.1:0-7663 GCA_031416575.1 Ferruginibacter sp. | reverse complement strand
GCGCCCTGGGGCAGTACTGAACCCAAGGTTTTGCACATGCAAAGGCTTTGATTTTCGAACTATTAGAGCCAATTTTTACATCATTTTCTCCCAATAATAAATAGTATCCGAACCCTCTTATACCTTTTAATAAAAAACAATTATTTTAATTTGCGTTTTTAGTTACTTTAAGGGTTTGGGCTCTCTTCATTTATTCGTCTGGTAGGTAGTTCTGAAAATGCCGATGCATACAAAGTCGGTTCCCACAATTGAAAATATTTTTTTAAAAGAAACGCTTTTTCGCTAAAGTTTTTTAATCTCGCCAATTGAAAGCCCTGTCGTTTGAGCTATTATTTCAATAGAAATCCCAATTGCCTTTAAAGTTTTGGCCACTTCAATTTTCCCTTCAATTTTGCCTTCTATTTTCCCTTCAATTTTTCCTTCTATTTTTCCAATAGTTTCACCTTCAGTTTTTCCTTCTTCAAAAGCTGTGTCAATATAACCCTTTATATCACGATATTCTTTTAAACTGCTTTCATAAGATTCCCACTGAGCATTGTCAAACCTTGCTAATTCAGCTTTCTCAAAAGCCGCATGAAAAATGGTTTCGTCCTTGAATATTGTTGGGATATTTTGAAAGTCCTCTAAATGCTTTATAAAATATAGCCACTTGTCCAACCTGGTAACGAGTTCGTTTTCTTGTTTAATAAAATTAGGCATCTCCAAATAAATGTAGGTCAACTTTTCGTAAAATACTTTTCCATTTTGATTTTTAAGTTTAATGGTATGCACCACTTCACTTTTTTCAGGCTCATTTTCATAATCATCAAAAGTAAAGTCTAATATCCCAATACAGTAAACAGCATTCAAATGGAAAAACCAGTCGCCTTTTTCAGCCTGTTCCCTGATAGGAAAAGTAGCATAATAAATTGTTCGCTCCTTAAAGAAATTTTGTTTGGCTTTTTGAAGTTCTACAATAAATTTTTCGCCATTTTCGGCTTCACAATATATATCGAAAAGTGACTTTCTTTCCGTTTCTGTTTGCCCTAATCGCTCCGTATTTTTGAAAGAAAGACCCTTTATTTTTTTGTTTTCAGGTAAAAGGCTGTTTAAAAAGTCTAGCAATAGAGGTTTGCTGGCTTCTTCACCGAATATTTTTTTAAATCCAAAGTCGGTAAATGGGTTTATATATTTTGACTTCATATTACAATTGCTGTTTTGGCAAATTTACAAACAAAATGCTTCTTTTGCAGGGTGTCATAATTATTGATACAAAAGAGGTTCATTACAATGTAACCCCACAATTTGGCCCCGGGTGGAATTGTATAAAGAGCACAATGAACTACAAAAAGGCTGCGAAAATTATATATACTCCATCTTTAAAAATTTGAAAAAATAAAAAAAATACCGGGATATATGTTTTCTTGATGCTGTGTCGCATAAGCAGGAGAAATTTGGAATGCACTCAAAAAATCTTAATGTGATACTGTTAGGTTTTTCATATCCTATTTCCATTTTTTATCAACATCCACACAATTTTCTAGCTAAATTGGAGTTAAGATAAAGTCGCATAAAATGAAAATTTCATGCGACAATTAATAAAATCAAAAATCTCCCCACCTATGATAACCAGCTTTGCAACCAGGGCATACTGCCTGTTATTATTCATGCTGCTCAATTTTATCGGTAAGGCACAACTGACAGCCAATTTTACAGCAACACCGGTAACCGGATGCGCCCCATTACTTGTTAATTTTAAGGACCAATCTACCGGAAATCCAACCCAATGGAAATGGGATCTTGGAAATGGAACGATTTCCTTCCTGCAAAACCCTTCTGTCAGTTATTTCAATGCCGGATATTATACAATCAAGCTGGTGGTTAAGAATGCCACCAATGCAGATTCTGTTGTAAAAACCCAGTTTATCAATGTTTCCGCCAAGCCAACTGTACTGTTCACTGCCGCTACCACTACCGGTTGTTTTCCATTACCTGTGCAGTTTACTGATCAAAGTACAGGGGGAAGCGACCCGCTTACAACCTGGCAATGGGATTTTGGTGATGGCTTTTCTTCGGGCCAGCAAAACCCGTTACATATTTATAGCACTTCCGGCAATTACAATGTTACGTTAAGGGTGATCAATAGTAAGGGTTGCTTAAATACGCTTTCAAAAAATCAATACATCCAGATCACCTCAGGTGTAAAAGCTAATTTCAGTAACAGTGTTCCAACTGTTTGCAGCGCCCCGGTTACCATCAATTTCCAAAACTTATCAACCGGTACAGGTGTATTAAATTACCAATGGTTATTTGGAGATGGGACCAGTTCCGCTTTACAAGGCCCTTCTCATATTTACAATACCGCGGGAATTTATGCGGTAACACTAATAGTAACAAATACTTCAGGTTGTAAAGACACGGTCATAAAACCAAATGCTATTACAGTGGGGAATGTTTTTCCTGCGTTTACGGCCAGTGATACAATTTGTAAGGGAAGCCCCCTGGTTATCACCAATACATCCACTCCTGCTACATCTTCCGTTACCTGGTATTTTGGTGACGGAACATCATCCACTCAAATGAACCCGGTAAAACTGTACACTACCCCGGGAAAATATCAAATAAAACTGATCGCGAATTTTGGAAGTTGCCTGGATTCAGCCATTAAAACCGTAACAGTATTACCCACGCCAACAGCGGCATTTATAGCAAATGACAGTACTAATTGCAGCTTCCCTTTTACCGTGAATTTCACCAATCAATCTTTGAATGCGGTTACCAGCCAGTGGGATTTTGGGGATAATACAACTTCATCCCTGACCAATCCTGTACATATATACAATAGCTATGGTAATTTTATTGTACAACTAATTGTTACCAGCGCAAACGGTTGTACGGATACAGTAAGAAAGATAAACTATATCAAAATCCAAAAGCCCGTTGTGGTTTTTAATAATTTACCCATCAGTAGTTGCGTACCCTTTACAAAATATTTTACGGCTACTACCACTTCGCTTGATCCGGTTATTAGCTATTTATGGGATTTTGGTGATGGTGCCACAGCTACAAACGCTACACCTACCCACACCTATACATCTCCGGGGGTATATACCATTAAACTTATAATAACTACTGCCGGGGGATGTACCGATACCGCCACCATGGCAAGGGGCATTGTAACAAGCAGCAGGCCGGTGGCTATCTTTAGCGCTACGCCAAAAAATTCGTGCGCTAAAACCCCCATTAACTTTAAGGACGAAAGTACCGGCGACGTTTCAAAATGGTTATGGGATTTTGGAGATGGCTCATCCTCTATCCTGCAAAATCCACAACATACTTATATTGATACCGGCTATTATGATATACAATTGATTGTATGGAACAGTGGCTGCCCTGATACCGTCAAATACAAGAATTATATACATATTAATCCACCCATTGCCAGGTTTATTGTATCAATTGATTGCACCAGGCCATTGGAAAGAGTGTTTACAAACCAATCCATAGGAGCAGATGAATGGTTATGGGATTTTGGAGATGGTTTTACCTCAACACAAGTTAGCCCTGTGCATACTTATGCCCTACCGGGATCATACCTTGTTTCCCTGCTGGTTCGTAACAATATTTCAGGTTGTGATTTTACCACGGTAAAAACAATACAGGTAGTAAATGTAAAAGCGGCATTTTTTGCTTCCGATACCATTATTTGTAAAGGCGGCAATATCACTTTTACCAGCGGCCTCAGTTTAGCGGAGGTTCAATCATTCGATTGGGATTTTGGTGATGGCACGGTAAGTAACTCTGCAACATCCACCACCGCCACACACTTATATACGGCGGCTGGAAACTATACTGTACGTTTGATCATTACTGATATACTGGGCTGTAAAGACACTTTGATCAAATCAACTTATATAAGGATAGACGGGCCCACAGCCAGGTTTACACCTTCCGTGCCCGGCAGTTGTTTAAATAGCCAGATCACCTTTAATGATGCGTCTGTAAGCGATAGTACCCATCCTATTCAAACCTGGTCGTGGAATTATGGAGATGGAACTTCGGAGGCTTTGTCAGCGCCACCCTTTCAACATAATTACACAACACCCGGCGCCTACACCGTTACATTAAAAGTTACCGACAGTAAAGGATGCACGGATAGTGTTAATATAGCCACCCCTTTGATCATTTCAAAACCGGAAGCAAAATTTACGCCGCTGGATTCTGTTAGCTGTCCCTCCAAACCGGTAAGTTTCTCCAATCAATCATCCGGGCCGGGCCTTACCTACCTTTGGAATTTTGGGGATGGGGCCACTTCCGCCGCACAAGATCCCGTGCATAACTATTTAACAGATGGCATTTATTCCGTAAACCTTTTTATCAGGGATCAATATGGCTGCACGGATTCTATCAGCAAGCCTAACATTATTACAATTATCACCCCCGTTGCAAACTTTACCATGAGTGATTCATTCAGTATTTGCCCACCTTTAATCGTTCAGTTTACTAACTTATCACTTTATGCAGTAGCACAAAACTGGGACTTTGGAGATGGCACTTCCGCCTCCATACCCGAACCTTCACATTTTTATAATTACCCGGGCACTTACACGGTAACGCTAACAGTAACCGGTAAAGGCGGGTGCACGGATGTAATGAAGAAAAACATTTTGGTGAGGGGGCCAATGGGCACTTTTACTTACGACCCGAAAGTGGGATGCAATCCGGTTAAGATCAACTTCCTTGCAAGCACACAGGATAGAATTTCTTTTATCTGGGATTTTAATGATGGAGCTACGGTTAGTACAACGGATTCAATCATTTCCCATACTTATACTAACCCCGGGATATACCTGCCAAAAATGATCTTATTCGATGTAAACGGATGCCAGGTCCCCATCACCGGAAAAGATACCATCATTGTAAATGGGATAACCGCAAAATTCGGCTTTTTAAACCAGCCGGTTTGTGACAAAGGGAATGTATCTTTCATTGATTCGTCTTTAAGTAATGATATCATTACCGGCTACAACTGGTCTTTGGGGGATGGCGGTACTTCAACAAACCAAAATCCAATATACCAATACACCTCCACTGGAATATATTATCCAAAGCTGGTGGTTACCACACTGAATGGTTGTGTGGATTCGATGTTATCACCGGTACCGGTGAAAGTGGTGGCATCGCCTCAAATTAATATTACAAGCACATCCAATGGTTGCACTCCGCTGGCAGTAACCTTTATGGGTTTGGTAGCCGTGCCGGATACATCTGCATTAAGCTGGAGTTGGACATTTGGGAATGGCGATAAATCATCAATACAAAACCCTGCTACTCAAAATTACAATGTAGCAGGCGTGTATAACCCTAACGTAATAGTTACCAATAGCAGTGGCTGCAGGGATACAGCAATTAAATCCATTGAAGCATACATAATACCAACTGTTAATGCCGGCCAGGATACTACTATCTGTAACCGCATTGGGGTTGCCTTGCAGGCAACAGGCGCCAATACTTACAACTGGAACCCTTCAACCGGATTAAGCTGTAACAATTGTGCTAACCCGTTAGCCACGCCCGACTCTGCCAGGAATTATATTGTAACTGGTACAAGCCTGCAGGGTTGCAGCGCAAATGACACTGTGTTGGTAAAAGTGCAATATCCTTTTAAGATAAAATATAGCAATGCGGATACGTTGTGTATTGGCCAAACAGTGAAGCTCTTTGCTACCGGGGCAAACAATTTTCAATGGTCACCCGCTGCAAGCCTTAATAACAGTAATACCGCATTGCCTGTGGGAAAGCCTGATACCACCACCACTTACCGTGTTATTGGTTTTGATAACCTGGGATGTTTTAAAGACACCGGTTATGTTTTAGTAAATGTTTATGCGGTACCTACTGTAAATGCGGGCGCTGACAAAACAATTAACACAGGCCAGTCAATAGACCTGGTGCCCGCAATTTCTCCGGACGTTACGCAAGTGACCTGGTCACCAACCGGAAGCATTTTTCGTAATACTTATCCTGCAATATCCATAAAACCCAATCAAACTACGCAATACACGGTAGAAGTAAAAAATAGCGGTGGCTGTATGGCAAGGGATAATGTAACCGTGTATGTAATATGCAATGGGGCCAATGTATTTATACCAAATACTTTTTCGCCCAATGGAGATGGCGCCAATGATATTTTTTATCCAAGGGGAACCGGTTTGTTTAAAATTAAAACACTTCGTTTATTCAATCGCTGGGGTGAAGTGGTATTTGAAAAAAGCAGCTTTAATCCTAACGACCCCACATTTGGATGGGATGGGACTTATAAAGGAGTGAAATTAGGCGCCGATGTATTTGTTTATATGATTGATATAATGTGCGATAACTATAGTGTATTGACCTATAAAGGCAATGTAACACTGATACAATAAAGAGCTTTGGGTTTTATTAGTTATAAACATAGCCGGCTGGGGAGCCGGCTTTTGTTTTTCAAGGCAGTCCGGAAAAAATGGGGGTTTCGAAAATGTGTTTTTTAACCAGCGGGTTTCTTTGGCCCACATCGTTGTGTCATCTTAATCCCAGGTAAGGTTTGTGTGCTGTATCGGGGCTCTTTTATACAGCCATATTTTTTTTTGTTGTCCGGGCGGAAGTATTTCAATTAAGCATAGTTGCGTCGCACTCGTGTACCGCATACCAGTGGGGATCTTTAATTACGTTGTATGAAATAATCCCTAAGTCATAACTAATACCACTCACCAGCTACTCTTTATAATTTATACTAAATACTTTGTACTATTTCACTCACTTCTACCGTATACCATTGGAGATCTTTTATTATGTTATAAATTAAACACATGCCCTTTTCTACTTTAGATATTTAGCAAAATAAAGTCGCCATTTTATCCCTTGGGGAGTGTTAGTCGAATTGACTTTATTGGTGGCTTCACGAACCAGGTACAAAAAATATCCAAATCAAAATACCTAAGGGATTTACTAAATATTTAATTTGCTCCATTTCGAAATTCAAATACTGTCTGCCCACTTTTTCTAATGGCAAGGTGAATAAACTTACAGGCGGCCTTTTAACCTTAGTAGAAAAATGACCCATTAAATACTTGCAACCCTGTCTGCCTGATATTGTCAGGCAGGCTTATTACTTTATTCGGCCTGATTAAAATATTTTAAAATTAATCATGAATAAGGTAATAGGGTTGAATCATTCATGTAATTTCTTTTCTACCAAGGTTCGCACAAGATCACTTTTTTACCCCTTGTGCAGTATAGTAATTTAAGTCAATGCAGCAGTAGGGAATACACAACAGGGCGTAATCCTGCTACAGATGGAAATAATATGAACAAGTGTACCGTTCGGGGATGCAAAGCAATTTTACCTGTGCAAGCCTGAAATGATATACCGTTAATTTATAACGCAATTAAAGTTGCCCAATGGTATTTAGTACAAGAGGGCGATGCAACGATGACCATTTGAAATACTTCTGCCCGGACAACAAAAAAGTATTGTTATATGGAAATGACCCGATACGCTACGCTATCCGTATCGACTGATGCAAATGAAGCATAATTGAAATTCAAAAGTTCGGACAATAAAAACACTTTCAATCATTTAACTAAATCTAAAAACAATCCTGTTTACAGGCCACCCCGCAGGCAAGCGGTACCGGGAACCTAC
>JANOTW010000440.1:0-5443 GCA_031416575.1 Ferruginibacter sp. | reverse complement strand
GCTATTCCATTAAAATTTTTGCCTGAATACCATGTCTGATAATTCCCCTTCTTCATTGTATTTATGAATCCGTTGAATCGCTTTCCATTGATTGATCATGGCCTTTATATACCGGATGCAGTGTGGGGATTGAAAATTTTCAAGGTCTCTTTTAAATGCCCCATCAATATTTTTCAGGTGACGCAACTGATCCTTCACTTTTTCCAACGGCAATCTATGCACATCAAAACCAAACTCCTGCAACAGCGCCGAATAGCGTGGTTGCTGGTACATGTGATATATCTCCTGTTCCAAATCCCTGGCCTGCTCTCTAAGTATCTGTAGATAAATGTTCAGTTTTTCATCACTCAGGCTTTCCAGGTGGTCGTTTTCCTTGTGTATCCATTTTAGTTCAAGGGTAAGGAGTGTGTGCAGGTTTTTTGCTTCATAAGCGGCTGTAAGTTCTTTCATCAGTACTTCTTTTTCGGCCCGGCGCTCTTCATCCTGCTCAAGGTCGGGATGAAAAAGTTTGGCCAATTGCTTGTAAATGGTGCTGATATTCTTCTGCTTCATTTCATCTGCAGCCTTGCGTATGCGCTCATTTTCCTGCTGCTTTGCAGTCACCTTCTTTTTTCGCCTGGGCTGCTCAAATTGTTCCTGCTCCTGTTCTTGTCTTTTAAACAATTTTTGTTGTATTTCCGATATTTTTTCCAACACGGCTTTTTCATCATTCATATCCACGTTGTCAAAATCAATATCCATATCCATTTCATCAAAAAGGCCCTCCATTTCGGTTTTCATTATTTCCTTATCTCTTTCCTGCATCTTTTCAAAGCTTATACCTTCCAGTTCAGCAAACATATTTTTCAATGCCTCATCAGGCACGCCTTCCATTTGCATACATAATTCCTTTACATGATCAGTGAGTATATTTTTGAGATGGCGATGATCGGTTTTAGAAAGCTTTTCGCTTTTGAAAACGTCCCATAAAATCGTTACCAATTGGCGCCGGTATCCGGCTAACCGCCCTTTTATAGGATACACATCGTTACCGTAAATTTTAAGCGCTGTATCAAATTGCAGTTGCTTATTTTCTATGTCCTTATGGAGTTTCTCAATCTTTTGCGAAAGCTTGTTGAAAGCCTGCTGATTTTTAGTGAGATTTTGTTTGCTGCCCTTCGAGATGACGAGGCCTTGCGGTTTAGCTTGTTGTATTTCTTCTGTTTCAAAAAGTTGTTGCTGCATATATTTCTAATAAAGGATGATTGTTTTATTGCTGCTGCAATATTACAATAAAGGGAAATTTTAAAGCGGGATTGTATTCACCAGTTTTGCACAATTTCGGAAGGTAGGAATTTCCTTAATAATAGCTATTCTAAATTTGGCAGGGCAGGAACAGGCCTCAAGGCGTGTTCCTGCATACAACCTGCATGCAACGTGGGTAAAGATCCCCAATGGTATGCGGTACAAGGGAGTGACACAACGATGATGACCAAAGATATAATGTTGGTAAAAAAATACAATTAAGTCATCCTGATTTGTTTCGGCCTGAGTTTACTTCAACCATTCCATCTCCGGCACTTTTACCGGCACTTTAAAATAATTCAGCCGCAAACTATCATTCCATCCGTTGGGATTTTTTTCAAAGGTTTTACTGCTGAAAAATATCATGCCTTTCATATTTGGTGTGTTTCTCATGGCTTCTATTTGCCGGGGTAACTGGTTTACATCCTTCCAGGCGGCATTGCTGTTGGCCCTGTAAATTCCCATTCCGATGTAGCAATGTTTTCCGTAGGTATGCTTGCCCCACCAATCCAATAATACTTCGTAAGGCGCAATGCGATGGCCAATCTCCCAATATAGTTGCGGGGCCACATAGTCAATCCAGCCTTTTTTCAACCACAATAAAATATCGGCATACAGGTCGTCGTAATTGCTGGAAGCGCCATTGGTTTTGCTTCCATCCACCGGGTCTTTATCCACGTTGCGCCAAACACCAAAGGGGCTGATGCCAAACTGGCATTTTTTATTTTCTTTTTTGATGGCCTTGCTCAACATGGCAATAATCGAATCCGTATTGCTTCTTCTCCAATCGTCTTTTTGCATCCCCTTTCCATATTGCCGATAACTGGCATCATCCGGAAATTCTTTTCCCGCAATGCGGTATGGATAAAAATAATCATCGAAATGAATGGCATCCACCTCATAGCGGCTAACCACATCTGTTACCACCCCGGTTACATATTGCCGTGCTTCTTTATTGCCCGGATCAAAATAACGCTTACCGCCATAGGTTAAAAACCATTCGGGGTGAAGTTTGGTAATATGCGTGGCGGCAATAGATGAACTGTTGATATTAAATTCGGCACGGTACGGGTTCATCCATGCGTGAAATACCATTCCGCGTTTATGGGTTTCAGCAATCATAAAAGCGAGCGGATCGTAGTATGGCATGGGAGGTTGTCCCTGCACGCCGGTAAGCCATTCGCTCCAGGGCTCGTATTGCGACGGGTAAAATGCATCGGTACAGGGACGGACCTGCACTACCATTGCATTTAGTCCATTAAACTGGTGCATATCCAATAGTTGAATAAAGGCGGTTTTTTGTGAATCAGTGTTAAAATTCCCCTTACCCGGCCAGTCAATATTGTCAACAGTAGCAACCCATACACCACGAAATTCGGGTGTGGCCTGCGCTTGAATTTTACCAGGCGCCAGGCAATGGGCAATGATTAGAAAGCAACAGGTAATGGGCAATCGCCGTTTTGGAATACGCAATTTGAAAAGTAATTTCATTGGTTAAAAACTTTAATTGGATTGACGGATTTTATCCAAAAGATTATTCAGGGTTTTAGCTTCCTTATCAGATAATACTTGAACGATATTTTGGATTTCATCTTCCCGCAGGTCAATTTTTTGTAATGTCTTTTTACCTTTTTCAGTGATGGAAACATCTACTAATCTTTTATCTGTTTTGCAGGTAATTTTTTTTGCCAGCCCTTTAATAATAAGCCGGTCAACAATTCGACTGGTGTCACTCATCTTATCAAGCATTCTTTCCCTTATTTGAAGGGTTGATATAGGTTTTTCACTACCCCTTAAAATACGTAAAATGTTAAACTGTTGCATGGTAAGGCCTTCCTTATCAAATATCCCCTTCAACTGTTCTGTTGTCCAGTTGTAGGTGAAAATCAAATTAATGATGGCTCTTTGATGTTCGCTTTTAAAGCTGTGTTGCTTAATATCTTTATCAATGCTCATACTAAATGCTTTGCGGTAAAGTTGGGTTTTTATAAATATTCTTTTGTAACGGTTATTTTAAGTAAATGTGTATTATGCTGCTCATTAGACTTCGTACTCTTTAATATTTTAATAATCATGAGGAAGTAAAATTGCTTTTTGCCGCAAACTCGTTCATGTAAATTTTTAATAGTATTATAAAATAGCTGATCAGTAAAGGCCCGAATATCAGGCCCATAAAACCAAATAATTTTAATCCGACAATTACTCCCAGTACGGTAATCATTGGATGGACATTCCCTATTTTTTTTAACAGGCCCAGCCTGGTGATATAGTCAACGTTGCCGGTTACAACAATGCTATAAATCATAAGGCTGGTTGCGGCTAAATTGTGATTGACGGAATACAGGTAGATCACCAAAGGCACCCATACGATCATGGTGCCAACCAAAGGGAAAAATGCGAAAACCCCGGTAATAAAACCCCACATTCCCCAATCCTTTACCCCAAAAATTAAATAACCGACAGCCGCGAAAACTCCCTGTACAAAGCAAATAATGGGAATCCCTATTGCATTGGCCCTTATCATGAGGTCGGTTTCACTGGCAAGTTTCTCTACATTTTCAGGTTTAAGCGGGATAATATGGTCTAAATATTTTTCTATTACCCTGCCGCCGCACAACAAATAATACAGCAAAAAAAACATCATGACCAGGTTGAATAAAATATTAGCGGTGCTATTTAAAAATGATGGGATGTATGCCGATATTTTTTTTGCAATTGCTGCGGCATTTGCTGCGGAAAATAATTCCTGGCCGGTGTAAGCTTCTATTTTCCTTGAAAAAATTTCCAGGCCCTTTATTACTTCCTGCTGGTTATTGATCAATGAGTTTATTTTGGGCGATATCAACCGGATAGAAAAATAAACCGGTATTGCAATAACAACAAGACTGGCAATGATAAATAAAAGGGCGGTTAAGCCTTTTGGCCATTTTTTTTTAATGGTAAGCGCATTATACCATTTTCGGGTAAGTATGTATAGGGTAACGCCGCCTAAAAGGCCCGGTAAAAAAATATACAATTGCGTGACCAGCATAATACCCAGCAAAATAATTAAGCCGAGTAAAATAACCTGTCGTAAGTAATTATTAAACGTATTTGGCATTGGGTAAAATTAAGTAAATACGGTGGGTTTATCGTTGATGGTTGTTAGTTGATCGTTGGTGGTTGATGGTTGATCGTTGTTGGTTGGTGGTTGGGGGTTGATCGTTGATCGTTGGTCGTTGGTGGTTGATCGTTGATCGTTGATGGTTGTTAGTTGATGTCAAGGCGGAGCGTTTCAGCAATGTTGGTGAAAGTTTTTATTTTGCCTCACTGTAAAGTTTTATTATTGCCAGAATATCAGTGTTCTTTCCTTTTAGCAAGAATAGATTTATTTTCAATATTCTTCTCCTTTTTATAAACATCTTTTTTAGCAGAAATAAGTATGTTAATGGATTCTTTGATTGTTTGGGTAATATTGGTTCTGATAAATTTTCTACACTTAAATAAGACCACCAACGGAGGTCAAAAGGTGATAATTGTTTTATGTCTGCCCATCTAAGGTCGATATTATTTAAGTAGTCATAAAGTCGAAATTTTGTCAATCGAATTCCAGGCTTGTTAAGTATAAGTCTTACAAATGCTTTTAGGATTTTTAGGAAAGAGGGAGTCAAAAGGATGAATGTTGTTATGTAAAGTACAAATAACCCAATTTTATTATTCATCCAACTGTTATACGACAAGTAACAAAATGCTAAGTAATAAGGAAGTGTGACAATAAAAGTAAGGGTCGTCAAAATTGGATGGAAATAAATTACTTGTTCTTTTGTTTTAGTTGTTACCTTGTCAATATTTAATGTTTCCATTTGTCAAGTTTAATTTGAGAATTTGGTGTCGTTATAAAATTTCCACTAACAACTATCATCCAACAACCACCAAACCACCAACCATCAACCACCAACGATCAACCACCAACGATCAACCATCCTAACCCTTCCAAACAGAAACACCTTCGCTGCAATTGGCGCAAATGTCAATGTTCTTGCGGCTTTTCATCAGCTCGCTGCGAAACTGCTTATAGTTAGCATTGTGCCACACTTCTTTAAAAGATTGGTTCTTTAAATTGCCCAACTGGTGCAGGGCGTCTTTATCAAAACAGCAGGGCACTACCAATCCATCCCAG
>JANOTW010000439.1:0-4953 GCA_031416575.1 Ferruginibacter sp. | reverse complement strand
ATTAATTCCCAAAGACCCCTGGTCATAAATGGTTTGGATCTCGGGTAAACGATATACTTTTTCCCAGCGAAAACTGGTACTGTAGGTTACATTGGCAGTACCTTTTTTGCCTTTTTTAGTAGTGATTATTATCGCCCCGTTTGCACCGTCCGAACCGTAAAGCGCTGTAGCTTCCGGCCCTTTAAGAACAGTCAGCGTTTCAATATCTTCCGGGTTAATATCCATTGCCCTGTTCCCAAAATCATTGCTCCTGTTTGCCATATTTAATCCTCCTGTTGCAGGCAACCTGTCCTGCATTTCAAATGTACTGTTGTCTATAATTAAGCCGTCCACAACAAATATGGGCTGATTGTTGCCATCAATTGAAGTGGGCCCCCGTAGTACAATTGAAGAGGAGGCCCCCGGCATACCTGTAGTGGCAGTGATAGTAGCACCGGGTATCCTGCCGGCTAAGGAGTTTATAAAATTTTCTCTTTTTGTTTGTGCTATTTCTTCGCCTTTTACAGTGATAGCCTGGTAATTCAAATCTCTTTTTGCTTGTTTCATGCCGTATGCTGTAACAATTACCTCCCCCATTTGCTTATCAATTTG
Source organism: Ferruginibacter sp. (assembly GCA_031416575.1). Taxonomy (GTDB): domain Bacteria; phylum Bacteroidota; class Bacteroidia; order Chitinophagales; family Chitinophagaceae; genus Ferruginibacter. The sequence goes on along the minus strand of JANOTW010000439.1, from coordinate 4,362 downwards.
CTCCAGTTTTACATTGTAGTTATTTTCATCGCCTACCTTATATGACTGTGATGAATAACCGATATAGCTAAACTGAATTACATCATTTTTATTTGCAATAATAGAATAATAACCTGTAGCGTTAGTTTGGGTTCCTCTTTTTGCGCCTGCAATTTTTACACTTACTCCTTGTAATGGGGTATTATCATCTGAAGAAACGATGGTTCCACTTATTGTTTTTTCTTGCGCTGATGATGAAAGATAACATGTTAAAAAAAACAGCAGGCAAATTAGAAGTTTACATATTTTCATATAAGCAAGTTTTGGTTGGCATGAATAAATGTTTTTTAGAAGCAGGTGGCAAAATAGGGTAGTCATATAACTCCAGCCCATCTGTAATTGATATCAGAATTTTTCTCATTGCTCGTTTTTTTATTTTTTAATTGATGGTTAATAATTTAGACAGTTTTATATAAAAATTAGCTGCCTTTAAACTTGGTTTTAATGGGTAAGGGTTTTTAGAGGATATAATTATTTTAAGCAGGATATTCCTTCCTATGTTCAGGCGGGTTGGGGGCTGGTATCCACAAAGGCAATACCGTAACAAGCGGCATAATCCTGTTCAGTATCTTTTAATACCGCTACATTACCTGTTGGTGGGGTGTATTTTTTTTTAGATATATTACGCTTGTAAAATCTATGTCCTTTTCTTTCTCTAAACATGAATGATCGAATTGGAAATTCAAGATAGAAATATTATTGCAGAATAATGCAATTTATTGCCGGAAAGTTTAAATTATTTACGCAAAAAGCCGCAAAGCCTGCACTTTTAACTTCAAAAACCTGCAAACAATAATATAGGAATTTATTTACCGCTTTTTCTTTTTGATATCCGGGCGGGCTTTTTTATGGGGGATGATTTACGTGGCGGTGTTTTAAACAAACGCTTTTTGGCTATGGATGATTTCTTTGCGATGGTTTTTTTGGGTAATCTTTTTACAATAGGCCCGGCAGTTTTAACAGCTTCTGTTTCTTCTTCCCCGCCATCCCCAAAATAATTTCCGAAAATATTGGCCAGATCCCTTGCATGGTAAATGCCCCGGTTATATTTATTGCCCAGCACTACAATAGTGGCGCTGTCTTCCAGTAACCGTATGAATGCCGCATTATTACCATGCCACCAGCCATTGTGGTAGATCATTTTTTTGCCGGACGGATAATTATTCATCCGCCAGCCAAGGCCGTAATTGCGGATGCCCGGCTTTTCATTGCTGTAAGGGGTGTATGCTTCCGCCAGGGTATTTTGCGTAAATAAAATACCGCTGGTTAATGCCCTGTCCCAGGTCAGCAGGTCGCGGGGCGTACTGTATATATTTTTATCGCCATACACCCTATCCAAAAAATTGAAGGGGATTATTTTGCCCCTCCAGTCGTAACTCTGCGTTACTTTGCCGGAGTCGGTGGTGTTATTGTAAACAAATGTGTGTTGCATTTGCAATGGGGAAAAGAACGTTTGCCGTAAATATTCCCCATATTTTTTTCCACTCGTTTTTTCTATCAGTAACGCAAGTAAAGCGTAATTGGTATTGCAGTATGCGAAACCCCTGTTGGCCGTTCCAATATTTTCAATGTCCGCTTTGCGGACCATTAAAAAATCAAGCACATCTTGGTTGGTGATATTTACTTTTTTATCCCAACCCATATTCTCCATAAAATGAACATAGTTGGGCAACCCGCTCCGGTGATTGAGTAAAGTGCGTATGGTAACTCCGGGATAATTGAAGGTTGGAAAATATTTGCCGTATTCATCATCAATGCCAAGTTTACCATCCTGCCATAATTTTAAAACCGCCATGGCGGTAAAGGTTTTAGAAACAGAGGCAATATGCAGCGGCGTACTGTCGGTAATAATATCGGTACTTCCCGGGTGCCCGCTGCCATTATAGGCTTCAAAAATAATATTGCCTTTTTTGGCTACCACTATACCGCCATTAAAGCCCCTTGACTTCAAGATGGAACCGTACCATGCTTCGCAGGCAATGCGCAGGCGCTCACTTTCAGCCTTGTTGAGTGGCGTAGGAGCCGTCAGTAAAACTTTAACGGGATAGTCGCCGGGTATTATTTCCTTTGTTTTGGGAGTAGGGTTGCAGGCGGTTATAAAAACAAACGTGGATAAAGCCCCATAGCGGTATATCGTACAAGAGTGCGACGCAACGATGCTCCTCAGGGACCTAAAAGTTCGGTACATAAAAATATTAAGACTTAGATAGAATATATTTGTGCAAAATAAGGCGTAAAAATCATGGCAGACAAAAATTTAACAAGTTATCCCAAAGAGAAGATCAATATTTTATTTTTGGAAAACATAAGTGATGTGGCGGTAAAGTATTTTAATGCGGCCGGGTATGTGAATGTTAAAAAATTAAATGGCGCATTGAGTGAAGAACAATTGATAAAAGAAATAAAAAATGTTCACCTGGTTGGGATCAGGAGCAAAACACAACTGACCGCAAAAGTACTGGCGGCGGCTGAAAAATTGCAGGCCATCGGTTGTTTCTGCATAGGGGTAAACCAGGTGGACCTGAAAGCCGCTACCAAACAGGGTGTGGCCGTGTTTAACGCACCCTATAGCAATACCAGAAGCGTGGCCGAATTAGTGATTGGGGCGTCCATCATTCTAATAAGAAAGATCATTGATAAAAATAAGGCGGCACATGAAGGTGTGTGGCTAAAGGAAGCCACCGGCAGTTTTGAGCTACGCGGCAAAACACTGGGTATTATTGGCTACGGAAATATCGGCAGCCAGTTAAGCGTATTGGCGGAGGGCCTTGGAATGAAAGTGATCTATTATGACACCGAAACAAAACTTCCTTTGGGTAATGCGGTGGACAGCAAAAACCTGCGGGACCTGGTGGGTAAAGCGGATATCGTATCACTGCATGTGCCTGAATTGCCCGGCACCAAAAATCTGATCAGTAAAAACCTGCTCAAAAACTTTAAGCACGGAAGCATCCTGATAAATTATGCAAGGGGCGAAGTGGTAGATATTGACGCCCTTGCAAAGTCCCTGGCGGAAGGGCATTTGGGCGGGGCGGCCATTGATGTTTTTCCATGGGAGCCGGAAAAGAACGGCGATAAATTTACCACGCCATTACAGGGATTGAGCAATGTTTTGTTAACGCCCCATATTGGCGGAAGCACGCAGGAAGCACAGCATAATATTGGCGATGACGTAAGCTCCAAATTATTCAACTACCTCGAAAAAGGCATCAGTTACGGATCGCATACCATACCTGCGCTAAGCCTGCCGCCGCAGGAAGGTACCCACCGCATATTGCATATACACAACAACGTGCCGGGTGTATTGAGCGAGATCAATACCACCCTCAGCAAAAATAAGATCAACATACTGGGGCAATACCTTAAAACTAATGACGCCATTGGTTACGTGGTATTGGATGTGGACAAGGGCCTAAGCAAAAATGCGCTGGAATTATTGCGGAAGGTAAAGGAAACGATCAAGGTGCGGATGTTGTATTAGCCCCTGTTCCCGCTAATCAGCGGGGGAACTTAGGACGGAGATCATTAGCCATACTTTATTTCTTTTATGAATGGGCAGGCCTTCTTATCCATTTATTTTTATTGGCCCGGCAAAAGTATTTCAAATGATCATCGTTGTCTGCCTGACACAGTAAGGCAGGGTTGTGTTGATAATCCCGATAGCGTATGCGTATCGGGACAGTCTATCCCGATAGAGTAGCGTATCGGGACCATTCCATATAACCATATTTTTTGTCCGGGCAGAAGAATTTCAATTAGGCATCGTTGCGTCGCCCTCGTGTACTGAATACCATTGGGGAACTTTAATTGCGTTTTATGATCGACGCATAAATTTCTTCGTCCCGCAGGCCCGCCTGAATGACTTGTCGGGCAGGGACATAATACCGGTAGCCGGAAAAAAACACATTCATAACCCGCCCCCCGGCAGACGTGATGACATCCCAATGTTTTTTAAATTTTCCATTGTCCCTAAATTCTTTAAGCCATCAATTGAATTGCCAAAGTTTTGAACCTATATATTGAAATTGCCTACAGCTTTAGCTGAATTGCCACTGGCTTTAGCCTGTTGATATTTAATAAATAGGATTAGGTGTATCACTCGCAAAGGCGCTGCTGTATTCGCTTTCTCTTTTAAATTCGTTGCATTTGCCTCCCTCCCGATGGCAATCGGGACGTAACTCTTGCAACGCCGCTGCTTTTGCTTCTTTCAAAAAATAAGCTTCGCATTTTTTGAATACCGACTACGTCGGTACCGAACCAAAAGAGGCGGCTTATGCAGTTACTGATTTTAATTCGAGCCAAAATTCATATATCAAAATGATA
>JANOTW010000438.1:0-2867 GCA_031416575.1 Ferruginibacter sp. | reverse complement strand
GGGAAAAAGTGATCTTGTGCGAACCTTAGTAGAAGATAAATTAAATTAATGATTCAACCTTATTACTAAATTCATATTAATCTGAAGATATTAAAATCAAAGTGAATAAGGTAATAAGGTTGCAGGTATTAATTAGCCTGTTTTTCTACTAAGGTTAAAAGACCGGCTGTCAGTTTATTGACATTAGGTTTATAAAAAACGGCACACAATATTTATTTTTCGAACAAAAGAAAATTAAGAAGTCATTAATTTATCCTTTGCTAACCAAAATTATACCAGGGCGCCCCTGTAAGCCCTTTGATCCGCAACTACAAATAACGTGGGTAAAGTTGCCCAATGGTATGCGGTACAAGAGGGCGATGCAACGATGATGCCATGAAATTCTTCAGCCCGGACAAAACAAAAAGCATCCATGTTAACCTTTCCGCCGGCTACAAACAATTATATCAGCGCTTTCTCAAATAACTTCCCGCAAGTGCGGCGAAACCAGCTACCAGCGCACCTATCAATGCGGTTACCGCAACCAACAGCGCTGCGCTGTTCTTTTGTAAAATCAATACGGATACTTTGTGCGCCAATAGGTGATCGTTGTTGCTGCTTAAATACCAGGCGAGCATTCCCCATAATAAAAACAAAGCGATAAAGCCGGCAAGAAATGATTTGCCGGGGGTTTGTGGAATTAATGCAGCTACTATAAAAGCGACAATTGCGATTGTCCACCAGGGCAGGTACAAACAGGCGGCAACACTTAATAAAGCAATCAGCGCTATGGAGACGATAAATTTCATGTAGATAAATTAATTTATTTTATTTTTTGGGATGTCCCCTCAATCAAAACATTAGCACATTAGCTAATTACTAAAACTCATCTTCCACTTCACCCGTTCATCTTTCTCCTCCCCTCTATCCATCATCCACAAGGAATAATATTTTCCAGCAGCCCAATGGCCTATAAAATTATCATAGAACCTGCTGCCCGGGTTTCCGCTTTGGCCGCCGGGATACACGCCATAAGCTTCCGTAAGCGGGGTAAGGCTTACGATCATTCGCCAACTGGGGCCATGGTCCGGTTTAGCCGCATTGATACAATGGTTGCCACCACCAATGGGCAGGTTGAAACGGCTTAAAGCCGCCAGCCTGGAAAGATGGTTTATATGGGTTCCCTTATATTTCGCCCATTCAAGCCTGTTATGCTTTTCCGCATTTGCCAGTTCTGCCACCGAGTTTTTAAAAGCCGTTGTTACATCATCTCCGAGGGTTTCCTTTTGAGGGGTTGCTACATTGTCTAAAAATTGATATGCCGAATCTTTTAAAACACCTTCCAGTAAATTACTTTCATAAGGATGCATGATAACTTTGGGAGCGTTTTTAAACTCATCGTCATAAACCACCTGGCTAAAATTTTTCCACAAAACCGCGAATACAGTTGCCGCTTTAGAATCGGGCGCATTATTAAAATCCCATGATCTTAATATATCGTGCCATTGCTTTTCGGCCTCATTCAATTCATTTTCGTTTATATTTTTCAGGAACAACGGCATTGCCATTTCGGCGAATACATTGTAATTATTGGTTTGCAATGCCATCATATCCTGCGGGGTAATATTGTTCATCGCCTGTAGCTTCCTGTTGATGATGATGCCCCGGTACATGGGGTAACCCCGGCCGAGGTAATAAGGATAGGTGGAATCGGCGGGGTCCTGATTGGCGCTGCTCACAAAATTTCTTTCCGGGTTATATTGAAAGGGGGTTTCACCGGATGGTATCATCCCCTGCCACATATAGCGGCTATCCGTGCCCGGCATTACAAAATCGCCCTGGCCTTTCCATTTAGCGGGCCACTCCCCTTGCGTGCGCATGGCTATGTCGCCGCCTTTGGCTGCAAAAGCGAAATTCTGGCCGGGCGCTTTCATATTACTGATCGCCGCTAAATAATCCTGGTAATTTTTGGCATGGTTCAACAGGATAAACGCCTTTAGCTCATTACTCTTATCATGCGCTTTCCAACGTACCGCAAAGCACCTTTTATTGGAAGCCCTGCCCCCGCTAAAGGTTTTATCGTACATCACCGGGCCAAACACCGTGTAGGCCACTGTATCTAAATAAACCGCCGAATCTTTCACCCTGATCGCTTCATACCTGAATTCCGTTTTTTTCCAGGCGCTATCCAACCAATACTCCTGCCTGCTGTCATCCCTGAATTTAATTTCATAATAATCCCTCACATCCCTGCCACCATTGGTAACACCCCAGGCACAACTATCATTGTATCCGATAATAACACCGGGGGCCCCGGGAAAAGTAGCGCCATAAACATTGTAGGTGGGTGTATTCAATTGCATTTCAAACCAAATAGAAGGAAGGTTTAAACCGAGGTGTGGATCATTACACAAAATGGGTGCACCGGATTTTGTTTTGGCGCCACTCACCGCCCAGTTATTGCTGCCATTGTCCTTATCAGGTTTTTCTTCCTGCGCAGCCGTGCTATCCTTATTGTTGAAATAAAGGGAATCCGCATCTGCAGGAATTTTCAACCCAATTTTGGTTACACTGTAAATGGTTCCTTTGGGTATAATGGGATCTAATGAATCCTGCCGCAGGGGGTAAAGTTTTTCAAAATCTTCTTTACTGAAAAAACTTTTCGCATTGGTCATTTCAAAATCTTCTTCACCACCGGCTAAATTTTCCGACATGTTTTTTAGGAATAAGGCCGATTTCAAATTAGACCAGTTTTCCGGTTTATACCCGATCAATTTATATTCCAGCGGCAAAGTACTTTCCGTAAGCGTGACGATATACGCGTTTACCCCGGCTGTGTAAGCATCACAGCTTAATTTGGTGAGCGGGTCGCTTTCCATTTCTTTTAA
>JANOTW010000437.1:0-3977 GCA_031416575.1 Ferruginibacter sp. | reverse complement strand
CCCCCAACCCCTCTCCAAAGGAGAGGGGGGCCTGACCATTGGAACGCAAAACACTTTTCGAAGGGGAGGGGGCCTGACCATTGGAACGCAAAACACTTTTCGAAGGGGAGGGGGCCTGACCATTGGAACGCAAAACACTTTTCGAAGGAGAGGGGATTACAACCATCATCCATAAATGGTTTGATTAAATACTTACAATTATTGCCTGGCATTCTTATTTAGTTTTTGAACAACATCAATGGGCTTCTACTTGCTCCGCTTTCGCTCCTTGAACCACTGTTCCTGTTTCGGTCCACGAACCGGAAACTGGCGTCCCGGTGGGGTTACCACAGCTTACACTACAAATTATAAAAGCGCTATCCGTGAAACCCCGACGTAGAAAAGAGCTTTGAATATTTTGCTGCCAGGCTGCATTTCAAAGGTTTTACCTTTTTAAAAGTGTGTACACTTTTTAATGCAAGATGTAACACTGCGGGGATAACGGCTACGGAACATAATACCTTACGAAGCACCTCCGCATCAATGAAAGGTCCCCAATGATATGAAGTACAAGAGTGCGACGCCAATGAAGCTTAATCATGGCTTCAATGCCGGGTACAATAAAAATAAAAAAGAAGGTAGAAAAAGATTGATATAAACCGGGGTCTCAGCAAACCATACCTAAACGGAATAACGTTTTACCGAAACTGAATCGCCTTCACCGGTTGTATCTTCTTCACCAGCATTGTAGGAATTATCAGTGTTGCAAAACAAATGGCAAGCGTAACCACATCTACCAGCACTACCTGCCACCAAACTACCTGTGCATGTGCCGCACGCATGTAGTAAGCTTCTTCATCCAATTTGATAAAACCAGTTTTTTCCTGCAACCAGCAAATACCCAGGCCAAGCAGGGTGCCTAAGACGATGCCTGTAATGGCAATGAGCGCCGTGTTGTATAAAAATATTTTTTGCACGTCCCAGTCGCTTGCGCCAATGGCTTTTAGTATGCCGGTCATCCTGGTTCTTTCAAGTACAATGATGAGCAGGCAGGTTACCAGGTTTACAATGGCCACTATCATCATAATCCCAATCAATATCAGCTTGATATCATTTTGCAGGCCCAGCCAGTCAAATATATTCGGGTAAATCTCTTTAATGGTTTTACTGTTCCATCCCTGCGGTGTTTCATCTTTTATAAGGTGAGCAACAGAATCCGTTTGGGTATAATCGTTTAAAAATATTTCGTAGCCGCCAATCTGGTCGGGCCGCCAGTCGTTCATGCGCCTGATAAGATTAATATCGCAAATGCCGAACTGCTTGTCATATTCATCAATGGAGGTTTTGAAAATGCCGGCTATTTTTAATTTCCTTGGCCGCCTGGTACCATCCTGCTGTATAAAAAAGGAGAGCAGTGTATCATTCACTTTTACATTTAACTGGTTAGCGATATACGCGGAAATATTTATTTCCCTGCTATAACCACTATCCGCGAATGAAACCCATTTTCCTTCCTGTAAAAAAGGGCCGAGCCTTGTATAGTCAAAGGAAGAGTCAATACCTTTTACTAAAATACTTTCGATATCGGTTCCATAGGTAAGTATCACCGATTTAGTGGCATAGCGTTCCACCGTTTTTACCCCTGGTATTTGCCGGATTATATTTTCAACCGTATCACTCTTTGTAATAGGATATTCTTCCGCTATACTCACCCTGTTTTCAATATCCCGCTGCACGCGGATATGCCCCCAAAAACTAAATACCTTATTACTGATCACCTGCTGAAAACCATTTACAAAACTTAATGCTACTATCATTACGGCCACGCTGATAGCAGTAGCGACAATGGCCAGCCGGATGATAAAACGAGAAAAAGTATTTTGCCGGTTAAAGGCGATCCGGTTGGCGATAAAGGCTGATATATTCAATCGGCATAATTTTAGTATCTTTCAAAAGTAAATATTTTCACCACTACATGCATCATTTTAAATCATTTAGCCTTGCCTCGGGTTTATTATTATTGATGCTTTCCTTGCAGGCGCAAAATAACCCGGAGGCCGTTTTTAAATCCAATATCAAGGCGGTACGCTTTCATATATATGGCGATCAGCAGGCGCTGCCGGTTTACAAACTTAATAGCGGCGACCGTTTGGAACTTCACTTTGATGATCTGGATGCCAATGTAAAAAGTTATTATTACACGTACCAGTTGTGCGATTACGATTGGAAACCCGTTCGCTTAAGCCAATTTGATTATATAAAAGGATTTACGCAGCAGCGCATCACCAGTTACCGTTTTTCTTCCATCGCATTTACCCGCTACACCCATTATCAGGTAATATTACCGGAGGCTAACACCCTGCCTACACGAAGTGGCAACTATTTGTTAAAAGTTTTTCTGGATGGCGATACTACCAAACTTGCATTTACCAGGGCCATGCTGGTGCTTGATCCTAAAGCTTCGGTAATGGCGCAGTTCATTCAGCCTTTTACACCTCAATATTTTAAAACACACCAGCGATTAAAGTTTACGGTTAACCTGGAGGGATTGAACGCTTTCAACGCCAATCAACAGGTGAAAGTGCTGGTACTTCAAAATAACCGCTGGGATAATGCGCAGGGGCGTGTGCCGCCCACATTTATCAGGGGAAATGCTTTAGAATACAACAGTGAAAATAATTTTGTTTTTCCCGGAGGTAAAGAATGGCGGTGGCTTGATCTTAGAAGTTTTCGTTTGCAAAGCGAAAGGGTGGAAAAGGCAGACTATTCGAAAAACGCCACAAAAATTTTCGTGAAACCGGATATTGACCGCACAGGCCAGCGATACGTTTACTACCAGGACCTGAATGGAATGTACCAGGTAACCACCTACGAAACCATCAATCCTTATTGGCAGGGGGATTTCGCTACCGTGCAATTTAGCTATGCAACGCCCACACAGTCGCCCTATCCGGATAAAGACCTGTACCTGTTTGGCCAGTTAACGGATTACAAATTGAATGACGCTTCCAAAATGCAGTTCAACGCCGAAAAAGGGACCTATGAAGGAACGCAACTTTTAAAGCAGGGATATTACAGTTATGGATACATGCTGGCAGATAAAAACGATCCAGCGAAGCAATCGGAACTGGAGGGTAATTATTGGGAAACAGAAAATACCTATACTATTTTGGTTTATTACAAATCATTCACCGATCAATCGGACCAGTTGATAGGGATTGGTAAATTAAATACCAGGAGTGACAGGGCGGGGTTTAGTTTTTAACCTTCGGCCCCGCTGGTTAGCGGGGAAGTCTTCGAAGAGTTCATTTCGCCCCCGGTCCCTGAAGGGGAGTTATTCGGGCAGATCACTTTTTCTGCCGGATTCTACAGGGACATAAGAAGCCGGAATTATATTTTTGGATCAGTTTAATTATTGATAGTTTCTTTTTTTTACCAGCGAAGTATTTCAATTAAACATCGTTGTGTTATCGTAATCCCGGGTAAGGCTTGTGTGCTGCACCGGAACTCTTCTATACAACCATATTTTTTTGTTGTCCGGGCTGAAGTATTACATGGCATTCCCGTTATGCGGGGGCATTCCCGAAAAAAATGCCGAAAGGTCGGCACAGGTCGGGATTTCGCAATACAGTTTTTTGTCCAAACTATATTTCATTTCTCAACATCGTTGCATCGCCCTCTTGTACCGCATACCATTGTGGAACTTTAATTGCGTTATACCGGGCGGTTCATCAGCCGCACCTTATATGGCCACTCTTGTACTTTATTAATACTATTACACCAACCAACGCAATTTGTATTTGCTCAATTCCATTGTTAGTTGTGAAGAGTACCCAAAATAAACTTTTAGGATTAGATGTTTTATTCGCAAAGGTGGTACCAGTATCATTTTGATGTTTGAATTTTGGTACGAGTTAAAATCAGTAACTGCATAAGCCGCCTCTTTTGGTTCGGTACCGGCTTGCCGGTATTCAAAAAATGCGAAGCTTATTTTTTGA
>JANOTW010000436.1:0-7798 GCA_031416575.1 Ferruginibacter sp. | reverse complement strand
TTGATATAAAACAGGATTGAGCCCCGGATCATTGTACATTTTCATCTGTTTATAAACTTTCATGTACTTATCGCCGTTAGCAATATCCTCCAGCAGTTCATCAATGGCTTTTGACAGATCCTTTCTTTGTTCAATCAATACCGCCAGTTTATCAATACATGCCATGATATGCCCGGCACTTGCACCTATCCGGTTAACTTCCGCATTCATGTGATAAATTTTCAATGCCAGGATTGATAACCGGTCTATCGCCCATGCAGGGCTTTCGGTATTGACACGGGCGGTTGCTTTAGGTTGTACACCGGCATATTGTCGCGAAAAATAGCTGTCGATATATTCCACCATATCGGTCCTTACCTGGTTGGAGGCATCAATCTTTCTTTTTAACGCAAGCCCATCTACCGGATCTATCTGTGGGTTACGCACAATATCCTCCAGGTGCCACTGCAGGGTATCAACCCTGTTTTTGGCATACAATAAATGGTCAAACCCATTCGCCGGATATGGGTTATCAAAGGTAGCATCCACATCATCGGTAAGATGATAATCCGCTATGCACTTATCAAAAATATTGTTACAAACTGTACTTATCATAACTAACTAAACGATATTATCCGGTTGATTTTTTTTTCTTACCGCAAGGTAATAAATAGGTATGCCAATCAGTACAATTATAAAACCAGGCCAGGTAAATGCCGGTTTAAAAACTATCAGCAATATACAAAACGCAATGGCCATCAAAATGTAAAGGGCTGGTAGTACAGGGTACCCAAATGCCTTATATGGCCTGTCGGCATTGGGCATTTTTTTTCTTAAAATAAAAATTCCCGCAATGGTTAATGCATAAAACATCACCACTACAAAAGAAATCATATCAAGGAGGTCTCCATACTTGCCACTTAAACACAACAGGGCCGCAACCAAACATTGTATCCATAAAGCAAATCCGGGAACCGCGTTTTTATTCAGCCTTTCCGCTTTTTTAAAAAACAATCCATCCTTTGCCATTGTATTGTAAACCCTTGCCCCGGCCAGTATCAATCCATTATTGCAACCAAAGGTGGAAATCATAATCATGACTGCAATTACATAAGTTCCGATATTGCCAAAAATAGCATTGCTCGCCGCAACGGCTACCCTATCCTTATCGGCATGGGCAATAGCATCCATGGGCAATACAGCCAGATACACCAGGTTGGCGCATACATAAATTACAGTAACGATCAGTGTGCCTAAAAATAAACTAAGGCCAATATTTTTTTTGGGGTTTTTAATTTCCCCGGCAATGAACGTAACATTATTCCAGGCATCGCTGCTGAAAACACTACCAACCATTGCCGCGGCTATGCCACCCAGCAATGCAGCGCCTGTTATTGAAGTTACCGTAAATCCAGCGCTGGCATTACAGGCATCCAGCAATGATGTTTTCGTTGCTGTCCAGGCATTAGCCCAGTTGGCATGCCATATCTCCGGTTTAAAAACCATAGCGCCTGCTATAATAAGGCCAAAGAGAGAGAGTAGTTTGGTAGTAGTAAAAATGTTTTGTATCCATTTGCCACCTTTAACTCCTTTGGTATTGGTGTAGGTAAGTAAAATAATGAGCAGAATAGAAACAATTTGGGCAGCGCTGATAGAAAAGAAAACCGGTGCATTACAGGCATCCAAACCCGTTTGAATCTGGATAAGCTTGTTATCTTCGCTCAGTGCAGGAACCAGGTAGGCCGCGAATTTTGAAAAAGCTACCCCCACGGCTGCGATAGTACCTGTTTGAATCACGGCAAAAAGGCTCCAGCCATATAAAAAGCCAACAAGTGGATTGTACGATTCTTTGAGATATACATACTGGCCGCCAGCCTTGGGGAACATCGCACTCAACTCACCATAACTTAATGCCGCAATCAATGTCATAAAGCCGGTTATAAGCCATACCGCAATTAACCAACCTGCACTGCCAACATTCCTGGTAATATCGGCGCTTACAATAAATATTCCCGAACCAATCATGGAGCCGGCAACGATCATGGTTGCATCAAACAAACTTAGTGATGGTTTAAAAGTTGGGTCCTGTTCTGTCATTTGCGGCATTTTAATTAGTAATGGTTGGTTAGATAAGCACGGGCATGAAAAATCCCGTAATTGAAACGGGATTGAAGATATAAAAATTGGTTGAATTATCGGGAAAGTAAAGGTTGCCAACCTTGATAAGGTTGGCAACCTTGGGGTTATTTCATTTTAATATTAAGCCCTTTTACAATTTCCGAGGTAATATTCAACGAAGAATCCTTGTAAAGAAAGTAATCGAGCCCTGCACCTGTAGTGAATATCAGCGTATATTTTTTCCCTTTATTATATTCATTCATAAAATCCCTTAATTTACCCTGCATATCTTCCATTATTCTTGCACTTTTTTCCGCCAGTTTTTGGCTCTTCTGTTGCTTGGCCTGCTCTATTTCCTGTTGTTTTTGTCCCAGTTTTTCCTGGAAAGCCTCTGCCTCCTGCTGTGTAATTGAATTGCCCTTTTTTAAAAAATTATCCCTTAAAGCCGTAAGTTCATGATAGGCGTTTTCATATTCATTCACTATTACTTTTTGTTCCGCCTCCAGTTCTTTTTTTCTTTGCCTGATAAAAGCGACATTGTTATTCAAGGAATCCAATTCCACATATCCAATCACGAAATTTTTACCAAATGATGTATCGCGGTGGCTGGCATTGATTTCCGGGTGGGTGATGGCTGCCTTTTTACTATCCGCATAATGCAGGTAATATAAAAATCCTACCGCTACTAATAATACTAAATTAACTACTAAGGAAAATTGCTTCATGCTTTGTCTTTTGTTTGCGGAAAGATAGACAGAATGGAAGATTTTGCAATAAATGCGTGGGAAGTTTTAGGAAAGGGTTAACAGGTGGACCCAAACCCCTAAAAGATATTTATCAGGCGGCCCTGTTCGCCACCAGTAAGCCGGCGAAGCTTACTTCGGCATTTCTACCTTAATCCAAAACTTCTCAGGTGGAGTTATAGAACTCGTTTTTTTTTAGAATTATAGTACACAAGGGATAAAAACGTGAAGAAAAATTATTGTCCAGGCAGTGAAGCAATGTGGTTCATCGTTGCATCGCCCTCTTGTACCGCATACCATTGGGGATCTTTAATTACGTTTTATGAAAGGCGGGGTAGGATAAAATTTGTTTTCAACCGCATGATTTTCCAATTGCCACCTCGCAGGAACAGGCCACGGCCCATGGTTATTTAGTTAAGCAAAATTTAATTCGTTCCATATTAACGTTATATGGGTAGCACATGGCATTGATGTATTTTTCGATCCGTAGGACCGGTATGTGCTTTGCTCAGCTTTCCATCTTCCATTAAAAACCCACATATCGTTCCCCCCGCCGTGGTTCGTGTTCCCACGAACCACAACGCTGGTTTTTAGGCTGATCTATGTAGTTAGTTTAATTTATAACGCAATTAAAGTTCCACATAGGTATGCGGTACAAGTGAGTCCCGATAAAAAATCGGGATTAGCATAACACAACGATGATGCCCATTGCGTCACAGTGGGGACAATAAAATTGAGCGTTGTATAAAAGTGCCCCGCAACGATAAAGGTATTATTGCTTGTGCCTGGCCCCGTACACTTGTTATAGCGGGCTGCCCCTGGCTGGTTTGCGGCCAGCCGGCAACACTTTGGAAAGAAACCTAAATTAGTTACATAATCTAATTGTTCCCGAATAATTATAAATTTGCAGTAATGAAAAAATACGCAGTAATAGTTGCCGGGGGCAGCGGCAGCCGGATGCACTCTAATTTGCCCAAACAATTTTTACTATTAAATGGTAAACCGGTACTCTATTATACCATTAATACATTTTTAAAGTCGTATAAAGACCTGCATATAATTTTAGTGTTGCCTGAGGATCATATTGCAGCAGGCCAGGAGATCATTGATGCTTTTTTTGATTATGACCGTATTAAAATTACTGCGGGCGGCAGAACAAGGTTTCACTCGGTGCAAAATGGTTTGCAGTTGATAACGGAAGAGAGCATTATATTCGTACATGACGGGGTACGTTGTTTGCTAACTACGGATTTGATACATCGTTGTTATAAAGCTGCCATAGAATACGGCTCCGCCATACCTGTTATTGATTCAAAAGATAGTGTGCGGATGGTACATGAAGATAGCAATGAAGCCCTTGAACGCAGCAAGATCAAGCTGGTACAGACCCCACAGACTTTTCACAGTAAGATATTATTGCCTGCATATAAAATAGATTACAAAGACAAGTTTACTGATGAAGCAACCGTGGCAGAAGCTTTTGGTCTTAAAGTACATTTGATAGAAGGAGAGGAGGGCAATATAAAGATTACCAGGCCAGTGGATTTAACGGTGGCGGAAGGAATGATAAATCCCGCCCCCCTGCCCCCCAAAGATGGTTCCTGAGTACAAGAATGCTGAAATTTTTTCTGAAATAAATAGAAAAATCTTTTTAAAACTGATTTTTTTACCCAATACCAACAGTTGTATCAAGTATATTTTTTGCCGGGGCCGGTTAAGAATTTAATAAGTGGGTTGTAGCTATTTTAAATATTTAACCGGCCAGGGCAGATGATTGTAACGTAGAAAGAAATACGGTTCATTAACAGCGCCAAATTTTTTGTAAAAGGTTGCGATACCCGCGATAGATGAACCTTCAAAATCAAGTATCATCTGCTGCCCTGAAAATTCTTTTATAAGTTTATCAAATAAATAATGGTTGGCTTCGCACCGTCTGCCAGCAGTGGTAACGGTAGAAATGATATTATACAAGCGTTTTTTATCTTTCAATAACAATACAATTGCCAGGATGGTTTCTCTTTCATCCTCTATTTTACGGATCACTAAACAGCCTTTCTTTTTTGCGGCTTCGCAAACTTTTGAAAAATGCTGATAATCCTGCTCTTTTATTTGAGGCGTTCTGCTGGCATAATGACTTCTGCATATATCAATTGCCTCCCCCACATTATCTGCTTGCTGGTAGCTGAGCGGAAACCTGGCAGCATGTTTCAGGCTTTTCAGGAGGGTCTTTTTAAATCCTTGCCGTATCAAATCATATGGCTGGTGAAGGGGTAAAATAAAATTAGGCTGTTCCTCTCCGTTATTAAAATTAACGAATAGCTCTGCAAACCGAAACCGTTGTTGGGCGGCTGCTACAAATGATTTTTTCACTTCTTCACTAACTGCTGCCTTACTAAAAATTCCCAACTGTTGCGTAAATGGTGGCATATACAGGTAAGCAATTCCAAACTTTTTATTCCATGGCAATGGCATCACCGCTTCATAATCATTTAGTACCAGGGCATCCCAATGCTTTGCCATGCTATCTAAATAAAAAGAGTAAGCATACACCAATCCATTGTCTGCTGAATCAATACAGGCGTCCCATTTTTGTTTATCTATTTGATGATATGAAAGGTATTGTATGCCCACTAAAAGAAAGGGATTTGGGGAGCCAGTTTCCGGAGGTTGATATTTTGAATATCAATGCTAAAGGATATATTTTTTAAAAACCGTTTCTCAATAATAGTTGATTTAAAATAATCCCTGTAAACTTTGCTGTATAAAAGGGGAACGTATATGTTTAGGGTATTGCGCAGCAGGGATAATTGCAATCCTGCATCATAAACAAATTTGCCGGTAGCTGAATTGTTTTGCCATGCCTCCGCATACGTGCCAATATCCACAAATACCTTCAGCGGAATTTTGATGGGTAATACCTGCAGGGGATCTATTTTTTTTGGAATATCTGTTGTAAAGTTGACCGCACTGAGCCAATTATCCGTTCTCCCTATTTTACTACTCAATAAATCGGTTCTTACTTTAAAAAACCCATCTCTTTGCATGATCTGTTGCGACGGGTATTTTTCAAATTCATTTCTGCCTATAAAGTAATCGCCGTAGGTATAATCTTCATTTCCTTTTGGCCCGGTCATATTCAAATGATAGCGGCTGGTTTCAAACTGTTTCAGGTAAGTTTTATCGCCCGGATAAAAGAATTTTCCGGTAAATATCCGCACATTCATTCCGCCCCCTTTTGCATAGTTAAAATAATAATTACCTGTAAATGCCAATCTTGCAAAACCTTTGCCCTGCTCCAATTGTAGCTCTCCCCGGTAAGGATAAAGCGCCCGGTTATTATCAGCCACAAAACGCAACTGGTTTACATACCTGTTTGCAAAAGGATAGCTAATGATATCAATGTTGTTTATTGCATCCCTGGTAAAAAGTAATCCCTGTTCACGTAAAAAAAAAGTTTTCCATTGCAGGTATTTTAACAGGTGGCTCCGGGGATGATTATTGGCGAAAACAATTTTTATTGATGGAACCAATTTACTAAAGCGCTGGTATTTTGTATTGTTGGCAGAGTCTGTAAAAGAATCGCCACTGAACGAAGCCCCGGCCAGGGTTAGCTCAGCTTTCATTCCATTGTTGCCGGGGAACCAACTATAACCAATTCTTCCCAACCCATTCAATTGTTTGCTGCCGGTAGCATATAAAGGGACTATTAAAAACTGAAATTTTTCTGACGGTAAGGTGTAGTTGTGTATCATTCCGCCCAGCATTATCTTATCGTAAAAATTAAAACCCGCCAACGGTGCCGCAAAAATATAATGGTGTTTATCCGTATCCTTTAAATTAAAAAAAGCGGCAAATTCGATGTCTTTTTTTTGTATCGGTGTAGCAGGCAGGTTCCCCTTTTTTGACAATAATGCGAATGTTGTATCCAGGTTCCTGCCACTTACTTCTTCCATCAGTTTTTTAAGATCTTCCGGATAGGGGTGTTTAAATTTCCAGCGGCGGTAATATTCATGCATGCAACTATCAAACATTACAATACCCAGTTCATTTTCCAATAATTGCATCCACTGACCGGTTTTGTAATAGGCAACCAACCCATAATTTACTTCGCTGAATTTTTCGGAAGTAGTTTCAACAGGCTGGTCCTTTTTATTGGAAGCCATTGTTTTGAACGCTACTGAAGCAATGTCTTTAGGGATTCTTTTGGTGAAGAAGGTTGGTTTGTTTATTTCTTCCTTACTGGTATAGCTTTCCCCATTATTATAACGGTCATCATAAAACGTATTAATGCCTTCATCCATCCATGGGTGGTCCCTTTCATTGGTGGCCAGAATACCATAATTCCAGTTGTGCCCCACTTCGTGCCCTATTACCCCTTCTAAAGCAGGTTCATTAGCAACAGGCGAAATTGAAGTGATGGTGGGGTATTCCATTCCGCCGTCAAAACCCATCTCCGCTTCTACCACACTTACAATATCGTACGGGTATTCCCCCAGCCATTTGCTACGGGCAAGGATGGAATTCTTTGTGAATTGAATGCTCTTCGCCCAGTAATTTTGTTCGGTTGTTTTTGGAAGATGATAGGTGTAAACATTTATAATTCTTCCACCCGCCAATTGCAGGCTATCGTGATATACGATAAAACTTTTGTCTGCAAACCAGGCAAAATCATGAATATCGTGCTGCTTAAAGTGAATGGTTTTGGTTTCCTTCGAAGAGGTGATCTGGGTTTTATCAATTGCCTGTTTTTTAACTTCCCTGCAATCCCTGCAAATAACCGGCTTGGTTATTTTTTTATTCAGCCAGCTTTGTTCTTCTTCACCCTGCAAAACACCCGTAGCCGCTACCACGTAATTTTTGGGCAATGTTACCTGTACTTCATAATTACCAAACTCACTGTAAAACTCGCCCTGGTCAAGGTATGGCATGGGGTGCCAGCCTTTACGGTCATATACTGC
>JANOTW010000435.1:0-12259 GCA_031416575.1 Ferruginibacter sp. | reverse complement strand
ATATAAATAGTATGCGAAGGGAAACTTCCATAATCCTTCAATTCAACCTTAATGGGATGATACCCCATGGCAACTGTTTTTAACCGGTTCACCAGCCTCTCTTCCATCATTTGATACTGAACAAAATTTACAAGGGTAATATGAGGTTTGCCATATACCGCCGCTTCTGCTTTATAGGTCTCGAAAAATTGTTTTTTCACCTGCATGATCTTGTTGCGCAGCTCTTCGTGCGGATTTAACACCAGCAGGTATTCATATATTTTATACCCCGGAATGGTGTTGATTATATTTTTCATTTTATAAAATTTTGTTGAACAGGATTTTGTTTGCCAACTTATTTAGTGTAAATTTACTAATTATTTTAGTAAATAACAAAATCTTTTATATGGAAGTGGAAAATTTTTTTAGCAGCGGGTATAGTGGCAGCAAGCGTTTTACCCAACAGGATGTACCAACCGCCAACGCTACCGGCTTTGGCGCTGCCGCCGATGATTATATGGAACGTGGCATTGACCTGAACGAACAATTGATCCGCAACAAGCCAGCTACTTTTTTTATGCGGGTGAGCGGCAGCAGTATGATCAATGCCGGCATTTTTGATGGCGATATCGTGATAGTTGACCGTTCCATAAAACCGCAAAATGGTAAAATCGTAATTGCGGTTATTGATGGTGAAATGCTGATACGGCGGTACGAACGAACGCTCAACAAACTGCGGCTGGTACCCGAAACGCCCAAGCTTGCCACCATTGATGTGAGTGAGTTTAGCGATTTTAAAATTTGGGGCGTGGTGGCGCATGTGATACGGAGCCTGTGAATTTTACGCAAGGGGTTTCATGCAAAGGGGCAAAGGCGCCAAGTTTATTTTGTCAATTTGATTTATTAAATTTTATCCAATGCCGTTATATCTTTTTTTCTTTGCTCCTTTTCGTTTTTGCGTGAAAACGGAAAACCCCGATAACAACTTCCAGCTATGAAAGCAATTGTAGATTGTAATAGTTTTTATTGCTCCTGCGAGCGGTTATTTAAGCCGCACCTCGATAAAAAGCCTGTTGTTGTACTGAGTAATAACGATGGTTGCATCATATCCCGGAGTGATGAAGCAAAAAAAATCGGTGTGGCCATGGCGGGCCCTTACTTTATGGCAAAGCCCATTATTGAACAATACAATGTGGCTACATTTTCTTCTAATTATAATTTGTATGGCGATCTGAGCTGGCGGGTAATGGAAACCATGCGTATGATGTTGGGCGAAGAAAATGTGGAAGTGTATTCTGTTGATGAAGCTTTTTTAGATCTTGGTAAATATGGCGCCCATGAATTACAAAGTATTGCGGAAGATATACTGGATACAGTGGAAATGTGGACAGGTATAAAAGTCTCCATCGGCGTGGCGCCTACAAAAGTTTTGGCAAAAGTTGCTAACCGTTTATCTAAAAAAGATAAATCCGTAAAATGTGTAATGGTGTTGGATACCCATGAAAAAATCATTGATGCTTTATATAATACGCCTGTTAGTGATGTGTGGGGTATTGGTCACCAATATGGCGAAAAACTTAGGGAAATGCATGCCATTTATACCGCATTGGATCTGAGTAAAAGAAAAGAAACTTGGGCGAAAGCTCATTTAGGTGGCGTGGTGGGTGTACGGTTGCTGAAAGAATTAAAAGGGGAGCCTGCCAGTGAAATGAAAGAAGAACTTACCGTAAAGAAAATGATTGCCACCACAAGGATGTTTGGTACCGCGGTAAATAACATTGGCGATATTAAAGAAGCGATTGCTACCTATACTTCCAGAGCGGCTGAAAAACTGAGGCGGCAAAAAAGCGCAGCCAATATCATAAGTGTTTTTGTGGTACCCAAAGAACCTCCCGCTGCTGGTATTCATTTCAGGCATGGCCCCAGTATCAGTAGCTACGTTACTTTACCTTTTGCTACTTCCGCTACCAATGAGTTGATAAAGCCTGCGCTACAGTTAGTTGATCAATTATTTGAAAAAGGAAAGCGCTATAAAAAAGCGGGCGTGGTGCTGAGTGGACTGGTACCTGATGAATGTATTCAGGCAAATTTATTTGTAGAAGAAAAAAAGAATGGCAAACGCCTACTGATGAATATGGTGGACAATATCAATTTTGCCATGAGGGATGATATGCTAAAATTTGCCGCATCGGGTACCACTAGGGATTGGAAAATGCGGCAGGAACTCAGGAGCCCGCGTTATACTACCAGGTGGGAAGAATTGTTTGAGGTAAAATAAGGCGACAATAGCTTTGTGAATTTTACTTAACCTTTCACCTGGTTACGGATCTTTTCATAAATAGCAATGTCCATCAGCACCAACAGCATGCCATAAAAAGTATCTTCAAAGGGGATGGTATAAATTCTTATTCCCAAATTTTCAGCTTCGTTGTACAATACAACCGGGATTGCCGTTAAAAAACCGTTTACAATTAAAAAAGGAATTAAAATAATGGCGAAAGAAACCAGGAAAGATGTAGCATCAAAATCTTTAAAAAAGTTTTTGAACAGATAAATGACGGATATAAAAAGTGAACAAAAAATGAATGTCCAGGAAGTATAATATTTCTGGTAAAAAAATATTCCGGTTATCATTAAAACAATGGCTAATACCTTCAACATAATGTCAGCGTATCTTTTATTTTTAAGACGGGGAAAATAGCAGCGGATACATTCGTAAACAAATACACAGCAATAGGGAACAACTAAAAAGAACAATACTTCTTCAACAGGCAGGTTTACCAGTTTTATACCGGTGATATAATTATCGTTGAAACTCCACACTCCCTTTGATGTAAAATAAATATCCCAGGCAATATACAGCATGGCGGGAATGATCATCGCAGGAAAAAGGTATTTCCAGTTTTTATAGAAAGCAACTTTTTTATCAAAGCTAAGCGCTAAGGGCCCGGCTAAAGCGGACACAAGAATGAAAAAATAGGTGTAGTGCGTATTCATGTAAAGTTCACTCAGGACCAGCCATTCGGATGTGCAAAGCGTTATAATTTATATGGTAAAAAAGTTCCCCAAAGGTACGCCGTACAAGAGTCCGCCAATTGACGTACCTATCATTAATTGGAATTCTTCTGCCGGGTACAAAAAAAGCAATCAAGGTGATTTGTATAATACGTGTTTGAATGGCGCAACCGGGCAGGCTTAACAGAAATTTCTTAGCGGGTTACAACAGGAACAATTATACTGACTATTTTAAAGAAGCTGTTGAAGGAGTAGCATTTTTTTTATTATCAGCCTTTACTTTATCCCAATATTTTTTTGCCACGAACAACATACCGAAACTTTCCCCTTCCTGCTTATCCAAATGTTTATGATGCATTTTATGGGCCCACCGAATAGTGCGTATATATGTGTTGCGGCTGCGGGTAAACAATTTAAAGCGTTGATGAATGATGACTTCGTGTACTACAAAATAGGCGAAGCCGTAAAGCGCAATACCGGAACCGATAGCTGCTAACCAATATACCTGGAACTGAATACCCAACATGATGCAGAGCCAGCATGGTATAGCGAATATGAGAAAAAAAGCGTCATTCTTTTCAAAAAAACCAGGGCCTTTTTTATGATGGTCCTGGTGCAGGTACCACAAAAAGCCATGCATTACAAATCGATGGGTAAGCCAGGTAATACCCTCCATAATGAGGAAGGTAACTAAACCAATGGCTATAAAAAGTAGCGTACTCATAATATTAAATGTAATATGCCAGGTAATAACTCATTTTAAAAATGTTCGTAAAATCAGAAAAAACATGGCCTGAATGAGTAACAAATTTACCGCAAATTTGTTTTCCTTGTTGAACCTGCAGAAATGAAAGACCGTTAGCAAAAGCATACTGATTACAAACCAGCAAATATAGTTGAACAGTGGAATGCTCCCATCCCCATGCCAGGTCCAAAACCCCAGTTTTACGGCTACGGGTTCCATCAGCCAATCAAATACAACGGCCAGAGTGGCTCCGTCTATGATTACCGACATTGCTTTTAGCAAAAGTGGCGGTTCTTTATTATCTAATGGTATCCGGTTAATAACCCTTAATAGTAAGGTTTGCGTACTAATGCCGCAACAATAAATGATAATGAACCAGTTGATGCCAATTATTAAAGGCACCTGTAACCATCGAAACCCCAAAACTTCGCCATAGCTATAATCGCCAAATAGTAAACCGGTATTAACACCTGCCACTTCGGAAAAATACCCAATTAAAAAAACCATGGCCACAAAAAGGAAGAAGGCGATATTTTTTATTCGTTGGGTCCATATCAATAGTGAAAAAGATAATAGCAAATTGAGCGGAGTAGATTGAATAAAGAAATCCCTGTTAAAGAAGAGCAGTCCTGCCAAACCAATACAATGAAAAAAAATGGCAATCGAAGTTGCTATTTGATATATTGATATATTTTTTATCACAGGTTTATATAAGTTTTAAAGGCGCTCCGACATTTTTATGGACATCCTTTTTTATGAGCCAGACTTTAAAATATTCATTCACCTTCAGAGGGGCCGGTTTCTACATAAAACCGGTATCGCACTTTTATACAACCATATTTATTTTGTTGTCCGGGCAGAAGTATTTCAATTAAGCATCGTTGCATCGCCCTCTTGTACTGAATACCATTGGGGATCTTTACCCACGTTGTATTTAGAACATGCCACAAGGTCAGGCTTTTTATTATTGGCTGTAATCAAATATACTTACGGGTGCATCCCAAATTGTCGCTACAGTTATCAGGAACGTGGTCGGTGTTCCACCGACCAGGCGGGCTTCCCCTGGCTGGTGTCCCACCAGCCAGCGACAATTTGGGATGCACCCATACTTACAACCAATTTTAAGCATTTGGAGCATGGCTTGTTATATACGCTTCCACTTTTGGAAAAGCTATTTTAAACCAGGAGGTATATTTATCAGCATGGGAATGCAATGAATTTTTAATCTCCTCTACCGGTTTAAAACAAAAGTCAGCTACTTCATCCGGGTTGGGTTTTACTTCGCCAACATAAGTACCCACCAGTACATGATCGAATTCATATTCCGTTAACCCGTTATCGAAAGGGGCCTTGTAAATAAAATCAAATGCTTTTTCAAGTAATGTACTAAAGCCCATTTCTTCCTGCAATCTTATACCGGCAGCCTGTAAAGTGCCGGCCCCGGGCTGGGGATGGCTACAGCAGGCATTGGTCCACAAACCGGCGCTATGATATTTATTGGCCGCCCTTTTCTGTAAAAGCATTTCGCCTTTCGCATTAAAAATAAAAACGCTGAAAGCCCTGTGTAGCAGGGCTTTCTGATGAACTTCCATTTTTTCCATTCTTCCAACCGGTTGATCGTTTTCATCTACTAAAATAACATCCATAAACATTTTTCTTTATAATAAATTTAACTGGCTGCGTAAACTTGCTTTAGCCACAATATAGGCTTTTCCATAATTGGGGATGCGTACCCTCTGTTCTAAAATATTGCAGGGCTTGGTCTTTTTTATTTTCCTGAATAATGATAAATAATATTTGTAAGCTACATAAACACCAAACCTGGCTTTAACAGGCAAATGAATGATTCCTTCGTATGCATCCACAAAATCTTTGGAGATATCTTCTTCAATTTGTTTTTTCATGGAAGGGGTAAAGTTGCCAAAATCCACTTCCGGAAAATAGGTTCTGCTCAACTGTTCGTAATCTGTTTTTACATCCCTTAAAAAATTCACTTTCTGAAATGCCGCACCCAGCGATTGTGCCCCGGGCTTTAATTTTTCGTACCTGATTTTATCGCCTTCGCAAAACACATAGAGGCACATGAGCCCCACTACTTCAGCGCTTCCATAAATGTATTCTTTGTAACCATTACTGTTGTAAGTGGTGTTACTCAAGTCCATTTCCATGCTTTTAAAAAAAGCCTCAATCAAATCGTGCGATATTTGGTATTTATTTACCGTGATCTGGAAACTATGTAAAATTGGATTCAGGCTGATCCCTCTTTCAATGGCCCTATATGTTTCAATTTTAAACTCCTCTAATAATACTTCTTTATTGTATTGGTGAAAAGTATCTACAATTTCATCCGCAAAACGAACAAATCCATAAATATTGAATATGGGCATACGCAGGTCATAGTGAAGTAATTTAATAGCGCTACTGAAGGAAGTGCTATACTTATCCGTGGTAGCTTTACTACACTGCTGACTTAATTCATGAAAAAAGTTCATCATTTCGTATTACTTTTTTTGCCAGGTAATCATTATAAAAATAAAATCGGGTAATGCTATGTGTATTTGGCCTCATAACTATTTTTATCCAAAATGCTTTAATACTTCCTTCGCTACCACTTCGCCGCTAATTAAACTGGGTGGCACTCCCGGGCCCGGTACAGTCAACTGGCCAGTATAAAATAAATTCTTAACTTTTTTACTACGCAACCCCGGTTTTAAAATAGCGGTTTGCATCAAGGTATTCGCTAAACCATAAGCATTTCCCTTAAAGGAATTATAATCACTTTTAAAGTTGCTTACCGAATAGGATTTCTTGTAAATTATCGAATCCTTTACAGATTGTGCTATCTTGTTTTCAAAACGTAATAATATTTTTTCAAAATATTTATCCCGTAATTCTTCTGTATCTCCTTCCAAACCACTTGCTACCGGGATGAGAAAAAATAAATTCTCACACCCTTCAGGAGCCACCGTTGAATCCGTTACTGAGGTAGCGCTAACATAAAACAAGGGATCTGAAGGCCATTGCGGCGTAGTATAGATCTCTTTACCATGCACATCAAAACTAACATCAAAAAATAAAGTATGGTGCGAAATGTTGGATAATTTTTTATTTAATCCTACATAATATAACAGGCAACTGGGCGCCATAACCCTTTTATTCCAATACTTTTCAGTGTAACTTCTATATTTTTCGGCAAGTAGTTTTGATTCAATAAAATGATAATCCGCTCCACCGATTACAACATCAGCATCAAAAGAGTTGGCAGTTGATAGCAGATAGTTTGCAATTGAGATTTCATTAGTTACTGGTTCCTGTTTGTTAGTCTTTGTAAATACTTTTGTTGCTATGCCATTTTCAATTTGTATTTCCGATACATCATGGTTAAGATAAAATTTAACACCCAGCTCTTTTGCTAAACTTGTCATTCCTTCCACTATTTTATACATACCTCCCTGCGGATACCATGTACCCAATTTTATATCCGCATAGTTCATCAGGCTATATAAAGCGGGTGTATCTTGTGGCAAAGCACCTAAAAACAATACGGGAAACTCCAACAGCTCACGCAATTTTGAATTTTTAAAATGCTTGCCAACATGGCTCTTAATAGAATTAAAAACATCCAATTTCAGTACTCCCTTTACAAGTTCCCAATCAGCAAATTCGAGTAAGGATTGCCCGGGTTTGTGAACCAGTTTATTAATACCTGCTTCATATTTAAAAGCTGCTTCTTTAATAAATTTATCCAGCATAACGCCGCTACCGTACTCTGTTTTTTCAAACAGGTTTTTCAATTCATTGTAATCAGCGGGAATATCCATTGTATCATCGGGCCAATAAATCCTGTAGGAGGGATCCAACCTGTCTAACTGATAATAGTCCGCAACCTTTTTACCAAAGCAATTAAAGAACCTTTCAAATACACCGGGCATCCAGTACCAGCTTGGCCCCATATCAAAAGTAAAACCTTCTGCCATCAATTGCCTTGCTCTTCCACCAGTTGCCTCCTGCTTTTCCAACACAGATACATCCCAGCCAGCCTTAGCCATAAATGAAGCAGCGGAAAGGCCTGCAAATCCGCTTCCTATAATTACTACATTTTTCAAGAACCGAAAATAAGGTTATTGGCGATTAATAAACAACGAAAATTAATTGAATGTAAATGACGTTAGAAGCGGGTGAGTTGCTCTTTTAATAATTTCCGGGCAAAATGTATCCTGCTTTTAATAGTACCCAATGGTTCCTTAAGCATTTCTGCTATTTCGTGGTATTTATACCCTTCGAAATACAGCATAAATGGATTTCGGAAAATTGATGGAAGCCGGTGAACAGCAAGCTGAATGTCTTTCATTTTTAATGCTCCCTCGGCGGCATTGGTGGTAGTAACCTGGTTGTAGTTTAACAGAAACTCATTGGGTGTGCTATCAAAGATGGTATTTTGCTTTGCCTTTCGGCGATAGTTATTGATGAATATATTGCGCATGATTGTATATAACCATGCCTTGATATTAGTACCGACATTGTATTTTTCTTTATTAGCCAGCGCCCTGTACATAGTTTCCTGCAGTAAATCTTTCGCTACCTCGTTATCTCTGGTTAATGTAACTGCGAATGGTTTTAAAAACTCTGTATTGCTTAATAACAATTGATTGAAATCGATACTTGACATAGCTATGTGTTTAATGAAATATACGATAAAGCTAAACAAATGGTTTTATAAATTTTAAAAAAATGTTTAATATTTTTTGTTAAACATTAAACATGTTGCAAATCAATTATTTATAAAACACCCTATCTTAAATGGAATAAAAAACGAGCCAATTTTATATCGCTGACACAAATTCCATTACTTCTGAAAAGGATTTCTTGAAATTTATATGCTGGGGAATCTTTCTTTCGTAGGATTGCGTTAATAACCCCGAAATGATTATGGGCGTTCCGGCAAACTTTTTTGTGATGGTGATGAGGAATTTATCGAAATTAAAATTATGGCCTACTGAAGTCAGGTGTGAGTATAAATAGTTGGGTTTTTTTAGGTTTACAACATATTCAACATCATGTAAAGGTACATTGGCGCCTAAATAAATGGTAGATACACCCCTGCTTTTTAATAAATAGTACATAAACAGCATACCTAATTCATGGTATTCCCCTTCCGGCAAAAAAAGCAGAACGGTTTTATTTACTTTCAGTGAAGTAGAAACGCTTTCAATACCTACAATCAATTTTTGTCGTATGATATTGCTCACAAGGTGCTCCTGTGCGGGATTGATGTGGTTGGTAATCCAAAGGATGCCAATTTTTTCCATGAAAGGGAAAATGAGCTGTGTAATCGTTCTTTCAATGCCCCTTGTGTGAATATAGTTATCCAGTACTCCTTCGAGCTTCTCTACGTCCAGGTCTATCATGCACTGTATTAACTCGTTTACAATTATTTCCCGCTGTGCCTCCAACTGGGTGAGTGAAAATATTTTCTCCCTAACCTCCACCTCATTCATTTTATCAATTTGAGATATTTTAAACCCATATTTATTTAGCAATGCGATGTTGAGTACTTTTTTTAATTCCTCATTACTATAATAGCGGATATTGGTACCTGTGCGACTGGGTTTCAGGAATTGGTAACGCTGCTCCCATATCCTGATAGTGTGGGCTTTAATACCGGATAAATTTTCGAGGTCCTTAATTGTAAATGAGTCCATTGAATTAATTTATACAGTCTATTACAATCTTCAACAATGTTTGTTTAAAATAATGTCTTAAAAGATTAACAGAACTAAGCCCCCAACCCCGCTGGCTAACGGGGAGTTAATCGAAGAGCCTGCTTTTTTCCCCATCACTAAATGAGTGCTTCAAAGATTGTATTTTGTTATTAAAATTTTGTTACTGGTATTTTTACTGAGCGAAGCCGAAGTATTCAATTTAGCCCCGAAATACTTCTGGATTTCGCAAGTATTTTTTTTTAACCTGCATTAGTACATTGCTCAACATTGTTGTGTCACTCACTTCTACCGCATACCAATGGGGATCTTTTCCCACGTTTTAATTAGCATATTGTCGTTAATATTGGTTCAATATTCTTGTATTCATGCAGCCAGTATTTTTAAGCCAAATAATTTTTTTTGTACCATATTTCCATACTCATCAAAGTCCACAATATTTTAGCTCTTTTTTCATCGGATATTTTGGCGGTATGGTTCAATAAGGAATTGATGAAACCCTTATCTATAAGCTGTGGGGAAAGAGCGGATGATGCGCCAACATAATCAAAAACAATCTCTTTCAATTCATGCCCCACCCAATTCTTCAGCGGAATTTCAAAGCCGCGTTTTGGCTGATTGATCAGTTGCCGGGGTAAATATTTTTTTGCCAGTTGCCTTAATAAATATTTAGTGGTACCGCCATTTATTTTATAGCTATCATTCATGGCCGGTGCGTATTCCAGCAATTCCTTACATAAAAAAGGGCTCCTGCCTTCCAAAGAATTAGCCATATTGGCGATATCCATTTTTACCAACAACTGGCTGAATAAAGTAGTATTGAAATCCATATTCATCAGCTTCTTTAAGCCGCTTATTTCAGCATTGGCTATTTCATTAAAGTCTTTCCGCATCAACTGCAGATAATCATAAGATGGATGATTGATATGTTTCTCAAAATCCTCCATAATATCAACACCGGCGGATAAATAAATTTCCAGGTTTTCTTTTGATGCCAATGAAACCAGCCTGTACAAATAATTATACTTCGATTTTTTGCTGTTGGAAGGAGGGAGGATACTTTTTAAAGAGCCTGCCAAATTTTTTACTAACCTGTTTGTTTTAAAAAAATCGTATTGGGCAAAGGGTACATAGCGGCGGTAACCACCAAACAACTCATCAGCCCCATCGCCATTTAATATTACGGTAAGGTGTCTTTTTGCGGCTTCACTTACATAATAACTTGGTATAGCTGAACTATCGAAAAAAGGCTCCCCGTAATTTCCGATAATACTTTCGAGATCGTTTTTCAGTGTATCAAAACTTATTTTTATTTCGGTATGATTGGTTTGGTATTTATCAGCCACCAATTTCGCCAATGGCGCCTCGTCATATTCCCCATCAAAAGAAACCGTAAATGTTTTCAATGAATTATTGTACTCACTGGCAATAGCAGTAGTTAACCCACTGTCAATACCACCACTTAAAAAACTACCTACCTCCAAATCGGATGATTCCACCCTTCTTTTTACACCTGCATGTAAGAACGCCTCTACTTTTTCAAGGCTTTCTTCAAAACCGTCCTTATTGGATTGTTTATAAAAATCATTGATATTCCACCAGCATTTTTCCTTTATTTCAAGTTTGGTGCAATCAATCAATAAGAAGCTTCCGGCCGGCAATTCATTTACATTTTCATAAGGTGTAAGCCGCTTGTAAAAAGAGCCTAACCGCAGGTAATGATAAAAATTTTCGCGGTTCATTTGCAAAGGCAACAGGCCCCTAATACAATTTAATTCGCTGGCGAAAACAATTTTTTCTCCATCCGCATAATAGTAGAGCGGCTTTTTTCCGGCCCGGTCCCTGGCTATGAATATTGTTTTTTCCCGCCGGTCGTAAATGGCAAAAGCAAACATGCCATCGAGGTAGTTTAAAAAATCAACACCATATTTACGGTACAGCAGTAAAAGTGTTTCCGAGTCGGAGGAAGTTTTACCCGAAATGCCGAGCTGGTTCCGTAACTCATTGTGGTTGTAAATTTCACCATTAAAGATTATGGTGTAGCGATCATCAAGGTGCATAGGTTGTTTGCCCCCGCTAATATCAAGAATGGATAAGCGCAAATGATACAGGTCAATATTATCCGCCGTAAAGCCATGCTGCTCGTCGGGCCCCCGGTGCAACATGCTTTTATCAATCTGCCGGTAGGATAATTTAAAATTTACAGCGCCTGCAATACCACACATAGAATGCTATATTTTATTTTGGCAAAATAACTTCATATTATTCAATAGCTAAGATATTTCAGGATAAGTTGGGCGAACACTTCTTCACCAACAACTCTTTTCTCAATTAATAAAAAGGATGGGCTAACTTGATTTCATATTATTGCCGTGTATGTCCTGATATTTCATCTTAATTTTTCGGCAAGGAGTAAACATATAGAAGGCCCGATTTTAAAAAAATATCACAAGCAAGGTTTTTTGATAAAAGTTAAGTACCGTGATATTGCTATTTTCAACTTTTATCTAATATTGACTCAAATTACCGGGCTATATTTAAAGAACAAACTCTATACAGGATTTCTTCCCTAAACCTGAATTCTGCGGAGGCAAAATAATTTTTTGCCAACACCAACTACAACTTTTTTAAGGAGATTAATTGAACAGGCTTAAAAAAATATTTTTATTTGATTGCAGGCTGTATTGGTTAACAATTTTCTGGCGGCCGGCCTTGCCCATTCTTTTTCTTAACTCAACATCTATAATCAATTTTTCAATATAGTTATACCAATCCGAATCTGTATGGGCAAAATAACCAT
>JANOTW010000434.1:0-7691 GCA_031416575.1 Ferruginibacter sp. | reverse complement strand
ATTACAGATGCAACAAAAGCCATTACAACTGTTACAGGATTAACAACCGGTGATTATAAGTTTGAATTGAAAGTAACAGATGATAAAGGCGATAGCGACAGTGATACGGTTGCAGTACAAGTGATCATTCGTGAAGTAGTTGTGCCACGCAAAACATGCGGTCCGCTTTTGGATATTGTTAAACTGTTTGATGAACTTGAAACAGTTGACAGGCAACGCTTCCCCATCTTTACTAATGCAGATGGGTTTACTTCCATTGGCAGCGTAAAAGAATTTTTTGCAATGCTGCAGGGAATTGAAAACAGTACAGCAGAGAAGCAAATTGATTTCTTTGGATCCATCATCAATGGATCATCCGTTCAGGATTTGTTGATGAAATGGTTGACTGAATTACAGAAACTGATCATTGAGCGCAAAGATGTACGATTGCTGGCATTGGCTTTATACCGCATACTGAATCTGGTTGCCATGTACATTGTTTGTATTCAGAAAGAAGATTTTGATATTGCTAAAGTGCCTATGAACAGGGTATTTTCACTCATCCAGCGACATGTAAAGCAATGGGTTGATCTGATTGCAACAGGTGTATTTGCCCCTGCTGATATCAGTATGGTAAAAACTATCGGCGATGATATTGAAAAAGAAATGAAACGGGTACAAACAAATGGAGAAGCAGCAGCTAAACCAAAATATATGAGGGTATTAAAACAACTTCTTGATATCATCAGAAGCATTCCATAATGAATACAACTGTGAACCATATCATTAAGAATGCAACACTCGATTTCCGGTTCAATGGAAACACAGATGGCTTTGCCATTCAACAGGAAGTAAAAGATTGGTTTGATGAATTCATTGCACAACTCGATCATGAAATGATTGATTTATCTGTTGATGATAAAGTTGTTTCGATTAATGAACTGCAACTTGAAGTTGAACTTTCAGGAACAGATTGGCGGCAACAGGCATCACACAAACTCCTGGAGCAATTGAAAGACAGGTTGCGGTTGATAAAAACAGGGATGGTTTCATCATCAGGCTATGTTGTAAAGCAACCGGGGCAACATTTTGCGCAAGTATTTCTTTACTTCCTCCAGCATGGCTACCTGCCCTGGCAAAGCGCTCTTTCTACGTCTTCTCAATGGGTAGGGCCAATGGAAGAGTTG
Source organism: Ferruginibacter sp. (assembly GCA_031416575.1). Classification (GTDB taxonomy): domain Bacteria; phylum Bacteroidota; class Bacteroidia; order Chitinophagales; family Chitinophagaceae; genus Ferruginibacter. Next base: position 6,525 of record JANOTW010000434.1, on the reverse strand, counting down.
ATGAATAATGCGGATAGTGATTTTGTTGTACAGCTTATCAATGTGCTTTCTCAATCTGCCACTGCTAAAGAACGATTTATAAAAAACATTCCCTTTCAGTCCGCAATAGCCCTGTTTACAAAAAGCAATATCCTTTCCGGAGAACAACAGCAAATAGCAAAAGGTTTCCAATTGGTTTTGGATAATACTTCCTACAATAAAAACAGTGGGGACAATGAGAAACTATTCAGTATTTTTTTACAGGCCATTACGGTTGGGTTTAATGAAAACCAGTTGCAACAGGCGTTGATACAACTGGAGCAAACAAATTTTCCGGCAAGTAAGGATGCAGTAAAAGTCTTGAGGGGGCTAGGGTTATCATCAATGAAGAGTATTTTAAATGGGGAAAAAGATGAACTAAAGAAAGGGCCCAACAAGAATCCCAGGGAAATAAAACAACCGGCACCCGGGCCAATACCGGAAGAAGGCATCTACCTTTCAAATGCAGGGTTGGTGATCATCGCGGCAATGATACCTGCTTTGTTTCAAAAAACAGGTTTGGTGGATAACGATAACAATATACGGGATATTGACAGGGCTGTGTGCTTCATCAACTACCTCGCTACAGGCAATGAACAAATGGAAGAATTTGAATTGGCGCTGCCTAAAATTTTATGCGGCGTTGATATTGACACGGTAATTGACACAAAGGGATTTTCCATTGATGATACATTGGAGAAAGAATCAACCGAAATGCTGAGCGCTGTAATTGAACACTGGGGTATTTTGAAAAACACTTCTATTGCAGGCCTTAGGGAATCTTTCCTGATACGGAATGGAAAATTAAGTTTTGATGGAAATGACTGGCTGCTGCAGGCGGGGCCGCAATCGTATGATATGTTGCTGCAACACCTGCCATGGAATTTTACAATGATCAAATTTTCATGGATGAAGCAGCTTTTAAAAACGGAATGGATTTAATAACTATTCTAAATAAGGGATAAAAAAGCGAGGAAAATTTTTGTCCGGGCAGTGAAGCTATGTGGATCATCGTTGCATTGCCCTTCTATACAACCATTCTTTTTTTTGTTGTCCAAGCAGAAGTATTTCATGGCATCATCGTTGCGTCGCACTCGTGTACTGAATATCATTGGGGAACTTTAATTGCGTTATACCGGGCAATTCTTCAGGCGCATTTTATGAACTGGTAGAAGACCTCCCCTTTAGGGGACGGGGGCAAAACAGGGTCTTCAAATAACGGCACATTTTAACAAACATTTCGCCATTTGAAAATAAATGACCTGTAATTTTTACTCAGTTTGTAATTAGCGAAACATCAGCCCCGGCTTATTTGGGTACTCTTGTACTTAATACCCTTGGGGATCTTTAATTGCGTTTTGAATTAACAATTTTTACCCCCTTTTGGAACATCCCGACCTGTGCCGGTCTATCGGCATTTTTCGGGAAAGCCTGTCCCGGTTCATCGGGAGGGATGGGGGTAACCTGTTTTATTTTTTTATTTAACAAAACAAAATTTCACTGATTTACCCGTTATGCAGTATAATATCCTGCCACATTTATCAACCTATCAATTAATCAACCCTTCAACTCTTTATCCGCTTAATCCCACATCCCACACTCTTTGTTTTTGTTACCGAAATTACCTTACCAGCCGCCAGTTCATCAATAGCGGTCTGTAAATGTTTGCGGGTTACATTTTCTTCATCTGCGGGGTTATTGTCTATAGCGCCATGATACACCAGCTTTAGATCTTTATCAAAAAGAAAGCATTCAGGTGTTCTTGTGGCCCCGAAAGCATCCGCCAGCACATTGTTTTCATCCACCGCATAGGTCCAGGTGTATTGCTGCCCTTTGGCATAATCTTTCATGGCGGCATAGCTGTCTTCACCGCTGCGGTTGGCGGCGTTGCTGTTCAATATTATTACGCCCAGCTCCATTTTTTGGGCATAGGAACAAATGGCTTTGGTACGTTCCTGGTTTTTTATTACATACGGGCAGGTATTGCAGCTAAACATTACCAGTATGCCATTTTTCTTTTTCAATTCTTTAACGGAGATTTCCTTACCGGAAATATCTTTCATTTTTACATCCCCTTTTGGGAGTGGGCTTCCAATTGGCAAAGGGCCGCTAATGACAAATGCCATCGCTGAAATGGCGGCTAAACATGCAATTGCAAATGATAAATTACGCATACAATAAAAGTTTGTTTAAAGTTATAAAACCTGGCGGTATTTCACAAGCCATTCCTGTAAAATTTATTGCGGCACAGCATTCTTTTTTTCTTCGATCTCCCGCTTTTCCGCAATTGACCGGAGCGATTTGATACTCACGTTTATTTCGAAGCCGATCAATAATACCAGGGAGTTAATATAAATGAGCGCCATAAAGACTATGATGGTACCGATTGATCCGTAAAGCGCATTGTACTTTCCAAAATTATTTACGAAGAAAGAAAAGCCATAAGTGGATAAAATGCTTAAAAATGTACCCAAAATGGTTCCGGGAGAAATCAGTTTCCAGCGTTTTTCTACAGCGGGGGCGTATTTATAAATGAATGCGATGGAATAGTAAACAAGGGCTACGATGAATATCCACCGTACATAAATAATTATCTCCCTGAGCACTGCACTTTCTATACCAATCCATTTCAATACAGCGCCCTGTGTGATGAGCAACATCAGGCAACCCAGTACCAATAAAAAGATCAGTGAAGTTAATTTAATAGCCATCCACCGGTTATGCATATCTTTTCTTTTAGCAAAGCCGATATAGTTTTTATTGAAGGAACGCATGAGCCCCATCATTGCATTGGAGGCAAAAAACAACGCCAGCATCAAACCGAAAGACAATAACCCGATCTTTGATTCATCAAGGAAAGAGTCAACGAATTTTATAAGATATTCATTGTGTACTTTGGCCGGAATAACATCAAGTATTAAACCATGCAGTTCCTTTTTAATACTTCTTTTTGAAATAAAAGGTAAGTGGGGGATCAATGTAAATAAAAATAAAAACGAAGGCGGGATGGCCATTATAAAGTTATAGGCGATGGCCGAAGCCCTTTCCGTAAGCCCGACCGTTTTTACCTGCCTGAAAAAAAATTTTATCACATCATATAACGGAACACCTTCAAAACCCGGCAAATACCAATGCTTGCTTTTACGCAAAATAAATGCAACGGGTGTTGTGGTTAATATGATACGTTCCAGTTTGGTCATTAAGCTGGTAGCATAAGTCTTTAGAATTTAGATGTTGTTGTTTGTTATTTCTTTTAATTTTCCGATTAGCGAACAGTAACCCCTGATGCGTTATAACTCACATTATTTACCCTATTTACCTTATTTACTTTATTTACTTTATTTACTTTATTTACCCTCTTTACCTCATTTCCCCTTTGCCATCAATAAACTATCCAATGCTAACTGGTATTCTTTTGCAAAACGCAGGTGTTCATGATAGGTAGTAGCAAAATTGGAAAACCCTCTGAGATCTGGTTTTGCAACAAAAAACAGGTAGGAGGTACTGGGTGAATTCAGCACGGCATCTATCGTCTTTGTGGATGGCGTACAGATAGGCCCCGGTGGCAGGCCGGCATTCAGGTAGGTATTATAAGCCGAGCTGTATTGCAGGTGTTTATTATAGATTCTTTTTAAACCAAAATCCCTCATTGCGAATTTAACGGTAGGGTCGGCGGCCAGTCTCATACCGGTTTCCAGGCGATTGAGGTAAACACTGGCTATTTTCCCCTTGTCGGCTTCCTGGTTGGTTTCTTCTTCTACAATGCTTGCCAGCGTGTAGGCCTGCGGGGGGGTCAGGTTTAACCCTGCTGCTTTTTTCCTTCGTTCATCATTCCAGAATATTTCCTGTTCTTCATATAATTTTTTAAAAATTCGGGGTGCCGGTGTATTCCATAAAATGCTGTATGTATTGGGTATGATGGCAGTCATCACGGTATTGGTATCCAGCCCGTATTTCCTCAGGGAATCCGCGTTATTCAGCACATTCATAAAAGCAGCGGAATCACATTCAAAATTGGATGCGATTTTTTTAGCAAGGTCTTCCCTGGTACGCAGTTTATTGATCACGAGGTTTACGGCTGTTTGCCTTCCTGAACGAAGTTTTTTAACTATGGAATAAATGCCGGCACCCTTTTCGATCACATATTTTCCAGCTTTTACTTTTTTATCATAATCCAATCTTATTGCCACCCATTTAAAAGTACCTGGATTTTTGAGGATACCCTGTGTAACCAGCCCATCCATCACGTCATTAAAATTGCCGCCCGTTTTTATAAAAAAACTTTTTTTATTTTCACTGAAATTGGTATTGCTGCCAAATAATCGCCATGCCGCAAAGGCAGCGGTTATCAATATCGCCAGTAATATTATACCTGCCGCTTTTTTCACTGTAGCCATATTTTTATTATTCTGTTCAATGATTGCTAAAATTAATCACTATTGTCCGGGATAAATTAAAAATCAGCATTTTATCCTCTCAACGCCTTGATCTTACTAAATTTTATTTCAAGAATGAAAAGCAGGGGCTGTTAAGGAAATGAATTTGTCATATAACTACCTTTCAGGGACTGCAGGCAGGGTGGGTGCCTACCGGTATCTTCCCGAAACCGTATAACATATCTTATCGTTTATTCTCCTGAAAATATCCCCGTTGATTTTGTGGATTTTCCTAAGCTTTCTTTTTACCAATAATCTTCCCTCCTTGTCAAAATATTGCCGTTGTGTAAAATAACTAAGTATATAATATTTCTTATACGCAAAGGGCGAATGTGAAGCCTTGGGTTTTATGGAGATAAACACCATGGATTTCTTTTTATCATCCACATAATAATCCAGGCTATTGATCCAGATACAATGTATGGATTGCATTTGCTTAATAAGTTCGGTAATGCCCGGCGCATTTAAATGAAATTTGTTTAACGTATCCGTTAGGCGGGGTTCGTTTACATCAAACTGGTAAATGTAGGTAAGGGAATCCGTTTTAATTTCAATGGTTAAGATTGAAAACTGTTTGTCGGTGAACACGATATTAAAAGGTTTTTGCCCATAAAATATTTTATAGGATTGTTCTATTTTATTAAGTACCTGCTCATGTTGATAATAATATTTCGTTGTAAAATTTTTTGCGGAGGTGCAGGAACCGGTACCAGCCACTATTCCAAATAACAATATGAACCCGTATGAAAATTTATTTGGCATGAGCGCTTTTTTTTGTGCAGTGAGTAATTCCAAATGTTATTTTCTTTAGAAAGGAAGGGCTTAACTGCATCAGCGTTTTGCCTCCATAATCCCAATAGGTCAACGTAATTACATCATCTGCTTTCGTTATTTCATCCAGTACTATGAAATGAGTGGGTACGCCCAATTTTAATTTTGTATGGTTCTTTTTGTGTACCAGGCGGTTATTAATATACAAAATCACCTTGCCTGTTGTAAGTTTATCGCTGATGTAGCTATATAGATCGCCCACTTTTGGATGAATGATATCCGCACCTCTTGCATCTACTTTGTAATGCAGCATTTTTCTTATCATCCGGTTAAATTTGGCATAATTAACAGATGCCCAAAAACGGTCTTCATCTCCCAAATTGTATTTCCGGTTAAAAATATTCAGGTAGCCTTTAAAGTGATCCGCAAGGCATAGGTACCACATTTGTTCCGCAGGGCGTATATCCAGTACACCCTTAAATTTAAGGTTGCCGGCAGCCAGTTTTATGGGGGTGGAAGGTTCGAATACGATACCACCGTAATTAGCCTTCCCTTGCTGGTATAATTGTAAAAGTAATTTTACATAACCTAATGGATCATCCTGTAACAGCAGGTACGAAAAAGCGCCATATCCGCAAAAATTGGTACCTCTACCCTGGTAAGGACTTGATGGTTGATGAATATTGGTTTTTAAATTTTGAAGGAATAGGGCAGGTTTTATATTTGGCCAAAATGGACTGGTCTCCAATCTTTCTATTTTATCAATAAAAGCGATTGCCTTTTGAAATGAAGAAGTGAAACTTGTATCTTCCGGAAGTTTGTTTACAGGATAAGCATTGGCAATGTATCCAAAAAATAAGATTAAGCCGATTGCCGGTAAAGCCATTTTACACACAGGCATTGATAGTTTCAAAGGATTTGTTATTTGGCATAAAGGTAATCAAAAAGAACTCCGTGTGTGTAGATATACAGTGGCATGTTATATCGTATAAACAGCATAATAGGTTTTGATGAGCAGGTACCGTGCATGGTAAAATCTTTGATATACTATGCAAGGGATAAAAACGTGAAGAAGATTTTTTTTTTGTCCTGGCAGTGAAACAATGGGCATCATCGTTGCGTCGCCCTTCTATACAACCATACTTTTTGTCCGGGCAGAAGAATTTCAATTAGACATCGTTGCGTCGCCCTCGTGTACTGAATACCATTGGGGAACTTTAATTGCGTTTTGTTAACCCATTCATAAATTCAGAACTCCCGACCTGACTTCAAATCAAAATCATCGCTTTATATTATTTTC
>JANOTW010000433.1:0-2451 GCA_031416575.1 Ferruginibacter sp. | reverse complement strand
TCATTTAAATCTTTCTGGCCGATCTAATTTTTTATTACTTCAAACTCAGTATAAGCCATTATATCATCCCATAGAAATTTTAGTAACCCACCTTTTTTTGTTTCCTCTATTTCGATAGTAAATTTCTCCATTGTATTTTTCCTTTTTTTAACCGGAATAACAACGGTTGCAAGATCCTTACTTATATCAGGATCAGTAGGCCATTTTCTAACATCGGTATTAAAGATGAGCAGCCAGTTATTTAACCTGGGTACGGTATAGATGCTGTATTGACCTTTGGGAATAATTGTTTTCCCGATACGTATATTATTTTCAAGCGTTATCAGGGTAGGGCGGTTTGCTCCTGTACGCCAAACAGAATCATAAGGTACTACTCCTCCAAATATTGTTCTGCCACGTTTAAAAGGGCGACCATAGCGTATTTTAATTTTACTATTGTGTACAACAGCCTCTACGGAATCAGTTGGTGAGGGTATGCCAATACCCGGTTTTTTAGCCATCCTTTTAGCTACCTGGTCTATATCTATCGGCTCATGTTTTGTTACATAGTAATTCCAGGGAGTACCAATGCCGTTTGTATTTAAAATCCTTCCTGTAGTATCTATTTTTATTTTTGTGTATTCTAAAAAAGGTCCGCCAAAAATTACCGTGTCGTTATTCTGCAACCTAACGCCTATATCATACACACCAATAGTATGGTTTATCATTTTTAGCGGTAATTGTTGTTGATTCGATTTTATGAGTCGGATGCAGTTCCACTCCATCAAACAAATCAAAGGCACCCATCCGCCAACAAAATCCATTTTTTTAGCGGCATGTTTATAAATTCTTTCAGCAGCAATATTTTTATGTGAGTTGTAAAATGTGCAGGTATCATTAATACAATTCATGTTCAGCCGGTATTCAAAAGATCCGGAAGTGGCTTTAAAGGGCACAGAGCTATTAAACGGATCCATGGCAACTATATTAAATTCCCTTATGCTGCCATCGGGATAAAAATGTATGCTGAATTCACCTATATAATCTTCCGGCACCCTGATAAATGATTTCCCATACAGGTGATTGTTGATCATGCTGTAGGTTTCTACCAACACCGTATCAACACCCATGCGCCCAATAAAGGAAGCCGTGTAGGGTTTATTTTGGGCAATAGCGTTTGTACAAAATAAACAGAATGCTATTAAGAAAGTAAGTGAATAAAATTTATTCCTCATAAAATATTCTTTGTCAAAGCTTACTTCAATGCACAAATTTTGAAGCTTTATCACCAGTCTCAATACTCCACCGTTTCGCCATCTTTAATTACAAAAGGGTAAAAATCCAAACCCAGTTTTACCTGGTAACTGCCAATGGGCAGCGCAATTTTTTTTGGTTTGTTACCCGAACTGTAAGCCTTCTCTTTTGTATCGTTATAAAGATGCCAGTTGCCTTCAGAAACCAGGTTAAGAAAGCCCATCTTTAATCTTGTTTCATGCCCTTTTTGTATGGGCACATTATCAACCGGCACATTGGTAATGGTAAACCGGTATTCACCCGGAGCCATTGTATATATTTTATCGTTTTGAGAAACGCTGGTGATGAATTGATGATCAACCGGTTTGTAAATCAATATATCCCTATCTACAGCCGCCGGAAAATTTATATCAAGCCTGCCAAGAACACCTTTCATAGTTGCCACAGGGGTGATGACCCATTTATCTGTGGCATTAGCATTACCGGTGGTTCCTTCTCCCGAAGTAGCAGGATAACCATAAGAATTCATTTGCCCGTTGCTGTTGCCATAGGAAGATTGCACAATGGCGAAATCATTTATTGGCGAAGCACTGTTTACTTTTATATCATTTATTGGTTCGGCATAATTTATCTGGATACTATTTATAGGCCCTGCATACACCGGGTCGCCAACCTTTAGTGTTTTTGCAATGGCAGCCGGCACTTTAAATTGAAAAGTTTTGCCCGATTTTCCTTTTGCCGTAACAATGGCGAAACCATTTATGGGCCCTGCATTATTTAGGGTGGGCTTACCAACGGGTTGGGCATTGTTTATTTTCGGAGTTGCTATACCGGTTATGGGTTCTGCATTATCAATCTGAATGCTTACAATATCATTGATTGGCGTTACTGTATTTATTTTCGGAGTTAAAATGTTGTTGACTGGTTCAGCATTATCAATTTGCATAATGGCCAAAATGCCTACCGGTTGTGCCCTATCGGGTTCAATGACAGGGTAATTTCTTACAGCACCGCTGATACCCGTAATTTTTTTGGATACTGCATTAATATTTACAGCATCTCCTTTCTTAATTGCCTTCATATCCAGGGCATCTGCCTTAAACTGGTAAAGCCGGCCGGTGGTATGGTCCCGGGCAATTACCAAATTTTTTTGAACATCCATTGCAATGATATTGCAACAGGGTTCACCTTCGGTTTGAGCAAAGGCACTGTTAAACA
>JANOTW010000432.1:0-3690 GCA_031416575.1 Ferruginibacter sp. | reverse complement strand
ATAATTGTATTGTTTCACCACCCTGTCCATCCGGTGAAGCCATACCAATAAAACCTTTACTAAAATAGGCAACGCTTTGTACCCTTCGTTTTTGAGTAAGGCCATCTTTAAATGGTATGTGCAATACATTGTTGAGGTAATAAAAATAATCTTCCAGTTCTTTCCCTTGCATATCAACAACCACTGATTTCTTTTTTTCCGCCCACCCATCATACAATTTTTTTACAGAATCATTTTCTTTTTTATTGAACACGAATTTTTTGCCAACATGAGAGCCATCTTCATCAGTAGCCCACATTTCCATATCACCCGTTTCTTCCTTTACTATGCCGATGTACAAACGGTTGGGTTCAATACCCAAACTTATCAGTTGCCTGAAAACCACTGCTGCTGTTTCAGCCAGTTCATCACTTTTTTGCATGGCCATTGTCCTGCTTCTCACTCTTTCCAATGCTGCTTCTATCTGCGCTTCCCTTGCCTGAGCTTCTGCTTTTTGCAGATCAAGAAATCTCGTATAGGTCTGTTCAAATACTTTTGCGAAGCGTTTGAAAATATCCCATGCTTCAGGTACGGGTTCATAGGTAATAAACATCACGTAACCCTGCGCAAAAAAGGCACAATGTGTAATTTGGAATTTTGGCACTTGAAATCCGGAATCCGCAGCATCATCAAAATATTTTTTTACACCGGGAAGATTAAACATGTAATTATAGGTTTCTTCCAATTCTTTGCCGCTTGATTCCATCACAAAAAAATCTTTTCCACTTTGCCTGGCCTCATAAATCCGTTTGAAGAAAATATCTTCATTATAAGGTAGTCTGAAAGGTGCCTGGATGCTCCCATCCGGAGCACTTGGCCATGCAGTAGTTGAGATATCATCAGCATTCCATATTTGAAAAGCGGTTGACCATAACTTAATACCGAGATCTGCTATTTGTTTAAATAATAATGATGCAGCATCCGTCAATTCATCACTCTTTTGCATGGCCATTGTTCTTGCACGAACTCTTTCCATCGCCAGTTGAATTTGTGACTCCCTTGCCTGAGCTTCTGCTTTTTGCAGATCGAGGAAACGGGTATATGCCTGCTCGAAAACCTTTGCAAAACGGGGAAATATTTTGTCCTCTTCGAAAGGCTTCAATGCTGAAACAAGTAAATAACCATACCTGAATGATGCACCATAATCCATCTCCCAGGTTGGTATGGCTGGTAATGGAATTCCTTTTGCAGCTATCCCTTCCCATACAGCCTTAACAGATGGAAGCTCCAGCATCAATTCGAAATGATGAGTGATATAATCTTCCGGAATTACAACAGAAAATAATTCCACACCGGCTTTCCATTGATCATACCTGTACCGATGAATATAATCCAGGTCAACCGGTACAAAGAAAGGGGCCAGCATGCCGGCATGCGGAATGCAATGCCATTGCTCAACCATATTTTCATGCTTATTACAAAGCACAATGCCAAAGGAAAACAGATCACCTCCCAAAATCCTCATTTGATCGAACATCACAGTTGCTACATTGGCAAGATCATCACTCGAACGCATACCCATCGTATGTGAACGAACTTTCTCCAATGCAGCTTCAATCTTTGCTTCCCTTACCTGTGCCTCGGCTTTTTGTAAATCGAGGAAACGCTTATAAGTCATTTCAAAGACACGGGTGAACCTGGCCAGTAAGGCCTCTTCTTCTGCTGTCAATTTAGAATCGCCAACAATGTGCAGATAACCGTGCGAAAAATTACCCATGTAAAAAAATGTAGGATCTGGGAATTGAGTAGCCACCATTTCTTCCGCTTCTTTGGAACCAAAATGGGGAATCGCAAATGCTAAGTGTTTTTTAAGCTCGTCACCGCCTACCTCCTGATAGAAGACAGGATATTTTTGTTTCCATCTTTCATACCGGAGTTGAAAAACAGGGTCACCCGTTAAAGGCAGCTTGAAGCTTTGAAAAACATCACCATCGAAATTTGTAATAGATACATGCTGGCTATTGCTTTCTTCATCAACAAGGACAAACCCACAGGTAAAGTACTGAATAATACCCAATGACCTGAATTCACTATACAGAAGAATAGCAGCTTCAAGCAACTCTTCGCTCTTGTGCATGGCCATTGTTCTTGCCCGAACACGTTCTAATGCTAATTCAATCTGTGCTTCTCTTGTTTGTGCTTCTGCTTTTTGCAGATCGAGAAATCTTGTATAGGTTTGTTCAAAAATTTTTGCAAAGCGCATGAGTATTGCGTTCTCTGCATCTAAGAAAGGGATGTCTGTATAATTTAGGATATAAAGAACTATATTCTTCAAAACAACATGAGATGATATGTAACCTGGAGCACTGTAAAACACTTCTCTTAGTTCCTGTGGAATTGGAGGAGCATCTTTTAAAACATGATCAAAAAATTTATTTTTCTCTTCGAATGTTAAATTGGAGGTATAAAAATCAAGACCTTTTTCTTTTGCTTCCTTAAAACGGTTAAACTGCGGATGATCAAAATAAGGAACATGTACTTTGTTAGGAAATGTCGAGTAAGAATCGGCAAACCAAAAGTTAAAGTCATCACTTTCCAAATAATCCATAGCAAAACCTGCACTATCAATTTTGATTCCTAATTGAATAAATTGTTCATATATTACCTGGATTATTTCCCGGAGTTCCTCACTTTTTTGCATACCCATGGAACGGCTTCTCACTCTTTCCAATGCTGCTTCTACCTGTGATTCTCTTGCTTGTGCTTCGGCTTTTTGCAAATCAAGAAAACGGGTATAGGCCTGCTCAAACACGTTCGCAAATCTTTTTAGTATCTCTATTTCTTTTTCAGACAAAAGGTTTCCTTCAAAATCATTAATTGCAAGCATTGAATTTTTCACCGGGGCCATCGAAATAATATAATGCCCGCTTTGCAGAATCAGCTTCTTTATATCATCCGGTAAATGCTTTAACTCAGAATGTTCAAACACATACTCATAAAAACTGTTCTTTTGATCTACAGAATAACTGCCAACAAAAAAATCAAGTGGTTTTTTCCTGGCATTGTGTAAGTCATTACAGATTGGATGATCAAAGTAAGGAAGCCGGTAGTTACTGATAACCAAACCATCGTCATTCTGTCCGCAGACATAAACATTCATGTCCTTTGAACCATCAATGTATATGTTGATGCCTGCTGAAGTAACAGGAATTTGTAAGTCTTTTAATTTTTCAAAAAGAACAGTAACCACCTCATTTAATTCATCACTCTTATGCATAGCAAGAGAACGGCTGCGAACTTTTTCTAATGCTGCTTCTATTTGTGCTTCTCTTGCCTGTGCTTCGGCTTTTTGTAAATCGAGGAAGCGGGTATAGGTTCTTTCAAATTCAATAGCAAAGCGACCGAGGATCTTTTTTTCATCTTCCCTCAGATCGTTTACAACCATTACACCAAAGCAACCATATTTCATGAAAGCTTCCACATAATGCAAGCCGCCGGAGAAATATTCCGGTTTCAGATGTTCAACTCCATCAATCAACTCTTGCCACACAGCAAAATAATTTTCTACTGCCGCAGGTGGTACATGGTATGAATAAACAGGTTCATTACTTTTCCAATCTAAAAGACATTGTGCCGTGGCAGGTTCATTTCTGTCGAGTGGATAATTGATGGCTTTACTGCTGAATGCTGTTGAATTATTTTGTGCCCAGG
>JANOTW010000431.1:0-9507 GCA_031416575.1 Ferruginibacter sp. | reverse complement strand
TGGCATTCCGGCTACTGGCAATAAATATTTGATGACGGATGTGCTGCGCAGGCAATGGGGCTTTAAAGGATTTGTGGTTACGGATTATACAGGTATCAATGAAATGATTGATCATGGTATGGGAAACCTGCAAACCGTTTCCTCACTGGCATTGAATGCAGGCATTGACATGGATATGGTGGGAGAAGGATTTTTAACTACCGTGAAAAAATCTTTGCAGGAAGGTAAAGTGGCACTGGCACAAATTGATGCTGCCTGCCGCCGGATATTGGAGGCGAAATATAAATTGGGTTTGTTTGATGACCCTTATCGCTATTGTGACACTAACAGGGCTAAAACAGAAATTTTTACAGATGCCAGCCGCAAAACAGCCAGGGAAATCGCAGGGCAAAGTTTTGTATTATTAAAAAACAACGGCAATGTTTTGCCATTAAAAAAAACAGGTACTATTGCGTTGATTGGCCCATTGGCGGATGCTAAGGAAAACATGCCGGGCACCTGGAGTGTAGCGGCGGATTTTTCAAAAGCTATTTCTGTATTGGCGGGCTTACAGGCTGCGGTGGGTAGTAATGCAAAAATATTATATGCAAAAGGTAGCAACCTCGATGCGGATAGTTTATTTGAAGAAAGGGCCGGCATGTTTGGAAAAGCGTTTAAGCGTGACCGTCGTACCGCTCAGCAGATCATTGATGAAGCCGTGGCGGTGGCCAATCAGAGCGATGTGGTGGTAGCGGCCCTGGGCGAATCGGCTGAAATGACTGGTGAAAGCAGCAGTCGCACCGATATTGAAATTCCACAGGCACAACAGGAACTGTTGATGGCATTGCTTAAAACCGGCAAACCCGTTGTACTGGTTTTATTTACCGGAAGGCCGCTGGCATTGAAATGGGAAAACGAAAATGTACCCGCCATATTAAATGTATGGTTTGGTGGCTCGGAGGCCGGCAGCGCCATTGCTGATGTGCTGTTTGGAGATGTAAATCCATCTGGCAAATTAAGCACTACCTTTCCACAAAACATTGGTCAGGTGCCCATCTTTTACAACCATAAAAATACCGGTCGTCCTTTGGGAGAAGGAAAATGGTTCCAAAAATTCCGTTCCAATTATTTGGATGTTTCCAATGAGCCATTGTATCCATTTGGGTATGGATTGAGTTATACCAATTTTACATACAGCGCTGTTGAACTTAGCCGCTCTTCAATAAAATCAACCGGATCTTTAACGGCTACTATTACTGTAACAAACAGTGGCACTGTAACTGGTAAGGAAGTAGTGCAGTTATACATTCGTGATATGGTTGGCAGCATTACCAGGCCTGTAAAAGAATTGAAAGGATTTCAAAAGATAGAATTGAAAGCGGGGGAATCAAAAAAGGTAAGCTTTTCAATTTCTGTAAACGACTTGAAGTTTTATAATTACGATCTGAAGTATGTTGCGGAGCCGGGGGATTTTAAAATCTTTATCGGAGGCAACAGCAGGGATGTAAAGGAGGCGGATTTTAAATTGGTTAAGTAAGGCAATGGGCAATAGGCAAAGGTGTATGGGCAATTAAAAAAAAATCATGCAAATCATCCTAATCAACTTAATCAACGGTTAAGATTATTGTCCCGGCAAAGAAGCAGCAATGGGCATCATCGTTGCGTCGCACTCTTGTACTATATACCAATGTGGAACTTTAATTGCGTTTTATAATAAACACATTCCTCTTCTTGTTCTTCGCAAAGTATAAATGAACATGAGCATGCGGCGTAAATATGATTCTTATTTTTAAATGTCGCAACAAGCGTACGTAATAACAGGTCCCCGCAGGAACAGGCCGCGGCCTGTTCCTGCAACGCAAATCCAAAAACGCAAATCCAAAAACGCAAATCAAAAAACTCAATCAACAAAACGCAATCAACAGAAAACAGAAAACAATTCATTAACTATTTTAAAATCATTTCAATGAAAAAATTATTAGCCCTCACTATTGTTGTTATTTTTTACCTGCCTGCCTTTGCGCAGGATCTTTCTGTTTATGAAAAACATTTTTTCATCAGCAATGGTGATACATTACCGTACCGGTTGTTATTACCAGAAAATTATGATGCAGCAAAAAAATACCCGCTGGTATTTTTTCTGCATGGGGCAGGCGAAAGAGGAAATGATAATGAAAAACAACTGGTGCATGGGGGCAAGCTTTTTTTAAGGGATGATGTAAGAAAAGATTATCCCGCTATCGTAGTGTTTCCTCAATGTGCCCAAAATAGTTTTTGGAGTAATGTAGCATTTGGTGCCGGGGATGGCAAACGAAAATTCGATTTTTTAGTGGACGGCGAACCCACTAAATCTATGGCGCTTGCACAGGGGCTTTTGAATGAATTACTACGTTCTTACCCGGTTAAAAAAAAGCAGGTATATACCGGTGGTTTATCAATGGGTGGAATGGGCGCTTTTGAACTGGTAAGAAGAAACCCAACATTATTTGCCGCGGCTATACCTGTCTGTGGTGGCGCCAATCCGGCTACTGCTGAACAATTGAAAAAAACAAGCTGGTGGATATTTCATGGCGCCAAGGATGATGTGGTACCACCTGTATTATCAAAGCAAATGTATGAGGCGTTATTAAATGTGAAGGCCAATGTGAAGTTTACTTTGTATCCTGAAGCCAACCACAATAGCTGGGATGCTGCTTTTGCGGAAAAGGAATTGTTGCCATGGTTATTTTCTCAACGGCGGAAAAAATAAAAAGCATTGGATGATCGGTTTATTGAAATAATTTTTTTTTGAGATAAATGAATAGGACAAGTGTCATGTATCAATGCAACGATCTGCATCATCAAATAAATCATTTACCGGATACCTTTCAAATTCCTTATTTTATTTGTTGTCCGGGCAGAAGTATTTCAATTATGCATCGTTGCGTTGATAATCCCGATAGCGTATGCGTATCGGGACAGTCTATCCCGATAGAGAAGCGTATCGGGACCCTTCTATACAACCATTTTTTTTGTTGTCCAAGCAGGAGTATTTCATGGCATCATCGTTGCGTCGCACTCGTGTACTGAATACCATTGGGGAACTTTAATTGCGTTATACTGAGCAATTCATCAGGCGCATTTTATGAACGGGTAGAAGACCTCCCCTTTTGGAACATCCCGACCTGTGCCGATCTATCGGTATTTTTCGGGAAGGAGCCGGGGGCAAAACAGGCTCTTCAAATAACGCCACCTTTCAAAAAGCAGTCCGCCATTTGAAAATGAATGACCTGTAAATTTTGGAGTTGTAATTAGCGAAACATCAGCCGCGGCTTATTTGGGTACTTGCCGACTTTCGGCATCCCGATGTTACACTTGAATCGGGAGTACTGCATACCATTGGGGGCTTTACCCACGTTTTATCGGGTAAATATGAGGTTGTTAAACTTCGCGACAGAGCAAATTAAAAAGTCGCTAATTTATCCCATGCCAAGTTTATAGTTTCTACAACTGATCTTATCATTGGTTTAAATTCGTCCCCAATATTGTTAATAATTGGAACGGGTTAACCGGGATCATTCAGATGGGATTGTTTCAACAATTTCATTTTCGGTTCATTCTATTCCGTTTTGCTGATAATTGAATGTGATGAAAAAATTCCACTAATGTGAGGAATAATTTGCTTAACCTGCATAATATTATAAATAATTGCTGGAGTTGATTTTTTTCTAATTCCTTTTATAAATTGAAGTTGTAAATTTTTCCTGCACTGCCCAGGCTCTTGCGGATGTTGCAGGAAGTAAGGCTTGTAGAGAAGAATAGCCGGGAATATAGCGGGGCTAACGATTACAAAAATATATCCGGCAATACCCGAAATGATATACACGCATGGTAAACCAAACAATTCAGGCATCCGGTTTGTAATAGGTAATATAAAATATAATTTATGAAAGTTATTATTTCCTTTTTCCTGCTTGGTATTGCTTTGTCATCCAATGCACAACACGGTAAAAAAGATAAGTTTATTCCGATGTTTACCCATAGTATTGGCGCCAGTTTTCAGCAATTTGACGGCCTCAATAGCCGGGTTGCAAACTTACCCCAGTTTAAACAGTTAAGAGATTATACAGCTACCCTGGGATTGGGTTGGCTTAAAGAATGCAACAGGGTTATTTCTGCGGGGGGCATCACCTTAGGAAGCAGCATGAGTGGCGACCGGGACGAAAAAAGCAGCGCCATACGGTATATAGGCGTTAATGCGGATCTTGGCTACGATGTTATAAAAAGTGAAAAAGTAATGCTTTACCCACTTGCCGGCCTGGGGTTTCAAAAGTATCAGGCAATTTTTTATAAAGATAATTCCGCTGTAGCTTTTAATGATGTGCTCCAATCTACTTCGGTTAAAAACAGCATCAGTTCTGTTAAGTTCAACAACGCTTTCCTGATTTATCGTTTTGGCTTCGGCGTTTCCATAAAATCTCCCAAAGACCCTTCCAAATCAATAGGTTTCCAGGCTGGTTATTCAGGTAGTTTCAAAAAGCATGCATGGAAAAGCAATGAAAACCAGTCGTTGGGTAATGCACCTGAAGATAGAATAAGCCAGTTCTTTGTTGGGCTTGTATTTAGCAGTAAACCAATGTTTATGAAATAGCAGGGCAGGTTAATTGCTTTTCCCTGCTTGCGGTCCTCACCGATCTGATATTAAGAGAGGTTGCTGCGAAAGGCACCATTCATTTTTAAATTTAATTTAATCTGTTTTTAGGTGCCGGTATAATTTTCGACCGAAGTTCAGTCGTCTTTATTTGCTTCATCACCGGATTGGTGCGGAACCCTGCCAGGCAAAGAAAGCTGGCTTCAGGTGCCTTATTATTCTTGTAAGAAGCAGGCAAACACTACACGCAAATCACAACGCATTCGTGGGATACCGACCGGTAAAGAAAAGATGGAACAAAGGGCCTACTTCAACGTTATCTCCATTTCTTCCCTTGCAAGTTCATATTTGAATTGATAATTGGCCTTTTTTTGAAATGCCGCGAATATTTCATCGAGCTGCGAATCGGAGCGATAAGGATCGTGGTGTGAAAATAAAACATGCTTTGCCCCGGCAATTGATGCAAAGAGCCCGGCATCTTCTATAGATGAATGCCCCCAACCCTTTTTGCTTTCATATTCCTGATCAGTATATTGTGCATCAAGCAGTAACAAATCAGCGCCTGACGCAAGGGCAATACCCGAAATCCATTTACTGTCTGGAATTATGCCCTTTTTCCCCAAAGCCGGTTCATGGTCGGGAATATAAGTAAATACCGAATGACGGCCGGTTACACGGAAACCCACTGTAGGTCCCGGGTGAATTACATAACCCGATTGAATTGTAAAAGGGCCTATTTCAAAAATGCTGTTCTCTATTTCATGCAGCGTGAGATTGCAGGGTAAATCACGGAGAAGTACAGGGAATAATGGCGGTGAAAGATAGCGGCTCAGCCTTGAATGTAAAGTTCGGGAACTGCTTGCAGGCCCCCATATATGTACTTCCATAGCCGGATCAAAAAGCGGTTTAAAAAACCCCAGTCCCTGAATATGATCCAGATGCAGGTGAGTTAATAGAATATCAATCCTTTTACTTGCCAGTTCATTGTTTACAATCAATCTTTGTATCCCCGATCCGCCATCGAACACCAATAGCCAACCGTCTTCCCACACACCTGCGCAGGAAGTATTACCTCCATAATATACAGTTTCAGGACCGGAGGTGGGAATGGAACCACGTACGCCCCATAGTTTAATTTTCATTCATCTTTCGTTTTCCAAAAAATAGCAACAGCCCCCAACATTTTTCCTGCCCTGCCAATGATGGGATAGGATGTTACAGAAATTTTTTGAGTTTTTCCCTGGAGGCTTTCTATCAGAAAAGTCTTATGGTATGGATAGGAATTTTTCAGGGTTTTTACAAGAGGAAGATCATCGGGAGGTAGTGTCATTCCTTGCTCATCGATTGGTTTAAAGTCTGTTGACCATTGTTCTACCGGCATTTCACCAGTATCTTCAAACCGTTTTCCTAAAATTTCTTCGGCAGGTTCATTGTAAAAAATGAGATTACCTTTTGTATCAGTTATAAAGACAGGTATGGAAAGGCAATCAGCCAATTGGCGATTCAAAATTATTTCTATCTCATATGCTGCCATACAAAGGAAATTTTGTTTGTTACTTTTTTACTGGTTTTAAAGCCATGGTATTCTTGTTGTCTTTAAATGGCGGCCATTGTGATGACGGGAATAGTGACGAAAAAATAATTTATAAACGATTTTTTTTATCCTGGAAATCGTTGCCGGGAAAAGAAAAATTATATAATTATATTATCTATACCCTGGTATCGTCAAATTCCTGGTCAAGCTCGTCTTTATTAGACCAATCCTGTAGGGCATCTTTAATTTTTTGTACAACAGGTTTCTCTTTATCTTCTTTTTTACTTTCAGGAGTTTGAGCGGAACTGTCCTTTTGATCTTCCTTACTGTTTGAAGGGGTGGCCCCGCTTTCATCCTCACCGCCAGGGCTATAAATGAAATTTTTTAAGAGTATCATTGTATGATTTTTTAAAAGTTAAAAGCCTGTAACCATAATATTAGCCGCTTAAATTTAATACATAAATTTCAATAACAATAAAAAAAATCGGGAAAACGTGATAGCTGAAAATATCTTTCTACAACAAGAATAGGATCACGCAGCGTTCCAGGTTCAAACACGATCCTGCATGGAAAAGTTTCCTTGAAAGAAATTATCCCATTTAATAAATCAGGCTTATGGTTAACTGTTAATAAAATGCCGGTTGCTTTTTAAATGACTGTCCAATTGTAAATAATGTTATAGCCATTCGACTTGTTTATTAATGGCGCCAGTTGATGGCGGTAAAAGTGATGAAAAAAAATCACTATTGTGAGGAATGGCCGCTTAACCGGCATGGTTTAAATTAATTTCCTGGAGTTGATTTATCCTACTTTCATATTGTTTAATCTTCATCCTGGAGTTTTTCAAATTCAGCAAGTACTTTCATTGAGTTTTCCTGAACCACTTTGGATTCTTTTTGTAGCCCATTAGAAACTATTCTTCGTTTTTGGAGAAGGTTATAAAATTGAACAGCTTCATTAATATAGCGGTTTCTATTTTTACTGATTTTTGCAGTTATTTTTTCTGTCTCATTAAAGACAAAGTCGTCCATTTTTAAAGAAAGATTTTTCATCCCGGAGATTTTAACTAATGTATAAACAAAAAGTATACTTTCAAAATTTAGTGAAGTGCCTTATCGTTTCAGTTAACTCACAGGCTTGCCGAAATGGGGGCAATAGAATTCCGTCCGCCCCCGGCTAACTGAAGCTAAATTTATAAATAAAAGTTGATGATTGGCACATAGCTAAATAAATAACGTCCAGCCCGATATGGGGCCAAATTGAAAAACAAAAAGCTGAAACACGGCTTCCGTCCGCCCCCATTTTGGCAAACCCCATGTTGTTACCTGCTGGCCTTTTGTTTGTCATAACTGAATATTTAATTTGTTTTGCCAAGCAACTCTACAAGCTTCATTGGGAACTGCCAACATCAAAACCCTTCTTGGTCTTGTCATTCCGACATAAGCAATCCGTAATTCTTCGTGTTCGGATGGTGGATTTGTTACAACAGCCAATCAGTTTACATATTTGGAATTGTTTGCTGCCCTTTCTTTTAGGATTAAAAGGGTCGCATCAAAAGCTTCACCCTTTACGCTATGGACCGTTCCAATTCTGTAATTGGTTTCAGTTACAATATCGTCTTCGTTCAAAAATAATTGAGAGAAAGAAAAATTGTTGCTGTCGGGATTTATCTGCAAAGTGTGTTGAATGTTCATTGAAGCAAAAGTGGCGTTAGCTAATTCAATCCAGTTACCTGATGATGTGTTTGTGTTCGGCAAAATTCTGATGTAATTGGAAACACTAAAGACCGGCCTACTCTTGCACCTATAGCAACAGTCGGTTGGTGCCCGTGTGCGCTTAACACTCCCGTAAACCGGGACAGGCAGGTAGCAAAAATGCCCCCATTAGCTCTTTTCCAACGGGGGCATTTTTTGGGGGCATTTCTTCTACCTGGCTTAATGTTAGCGGCCGTTTTTTTGAGTATATTAGTATCAAAGTATTTCCAAGAATTGTCTTATGTCAGAGTTAGTCAATTTCAACTTTAAGCTTTTTTCCCAATCCTAATTCAACAATTTTATAAAGTGTTGAAAATTCCGGTTCAATTAAATTATTTTCAATTCTTGAAATATAAGTTTTGCTGGTTCCACTTAATGTAGCCAAATCTTGTTGTGATAATCCCTTTTTTATTCTTGTATTTTTGATGATTGATCCAAAAAAGAATGTATGTTTTGTTTCTTGGGCCGGTTCACTATTCTTATATAATATGTCAGGGCTTAACTCATATGCATGAGTGATTTTATTTCCTTGAATATCTGTTAACTCTAGTTTTATATTTTTCCATGATAATGTCTGATTTCTCAGAGTAACTTTCTTAAATTCATTTTCATCAAGCAATAAATATTCAGGATCCTTTTTCGTGACCTTCCATTTACTGAATAATTCCTTAAAATCAATAACTCTAGTTTCTCCATTATTAAAGATGCAGTATAAGTTAAATCCTTTGATAGATTCAATTTTAAGAATTCTTGGCATTTTTATGGTCTTTTTCATTATCTTAAGTTTGGGTTTAGTCTTTTAAAATTCCCTGATAAGTATGTCTTGATTTCTTCACTATTTGCCCAATCAAGTACTATTTTATGTTGTCGAACTGGTAACCATCCTGCATAAGTTTCAAGATTTTTAATCAATATTAAAATTTCATGCCCTGCATATAAAGCGTGAAAATGTGGGGGCAAATGGTCTCTTGAATAAACATCGATTTTTATAGAATTAATTCTATGTAAAGTTGGCATTGTTTCATTTTACTTTATTTTCAAAGTTACCAAATTTGGTAACAATTAATGAATAAATTTTCGCTTTAATAATCAAGTGGTTATGGCTAAGTCATAAATGGCAGCTAACAAGCCTGGTATTGCTGTCAGGTGGGGCAATTGAAAACCGTCTGCCCGGAGCCAATGCCTGGATATTTTTAAAAGTTGAAGATAACAACAAAAATCCAGTTAGCATTTTGTCAGCCGGAACTACTGCTGCCAGCGGGTTGCAGCCGAAGTTAAAAACGTCATGCCCCACTTGCAGCAATACTTTTGTTATGGGCTGGTTTGTCGAGTTGTTACCTTTCTTGTGTTTTCTTCTGTATCAATCAAAACCTTTATTATCTCTGAGTATGCAAGCAAGGATATAAATAAAATTGAACCAATTACGAATGTCACAATTGGTAAAACCCATGAACCACTTCCACTAGAATTTGTAAAAAGGACTATTGATATTATAATTGCTAATATCCCAACGGCCCATGCAATAAAAGCAATAGCTCCAGATATAATTCTTAATGCTGGATAACGTTCACTTATAATAATTGCCCCTCTCGTAGTAATATCAACATTAG
>JANOTW010000430.1:0-1903 GCA_031416575.1 Ferruginibacter sp. | reverse complement strand
CTAAATATTGGTAAAAATCAATTTCCCCTATTGAGGTTTTTGCTGTAAAGTTGGGAGCTGTGTCCCCTAAATGTAGGCTCATAATTATAAGTTTTATACCACAAATATAATAGTCTATTGATTATATAGACTTAATTTTGTTTTTTATTTTATTTTTTGCATAACTTTCTCGCATGCTTTCAAAAAAAACACAATACGCGTTAAAAGCGCTGGGTTACCTGGCTGCAAAATACGGCCAGGGCCCGGTACTTATTTCAGAAATATCCAGCAATAAAAAGATCCCCATCAAGTTTTTGGAAACTATTTTACTCGAACTAAAACAAAACAAAATATTAGATAGCAAGAAAGGAAAAGGCGGAGGTTATTACCTGCTTCAATCCCCCAAAAAAACTACCCTGGCCCAGGCCATCAGGCTGGTTGGCGGCCCAATTGCGCTGCTCCCCTGCGTAAGCCTCAATTTTTACGAAAAATGTGAGGACTGTGATGAAGCTACCTGCGGCCTGAACAAGGCAATGCTTCAAACCAGGGATGCCACATTGAAGATCTTGGAAAAAAAGACCCTGGCTGAGCTGATTGACGGTTGAGAACGAATGATGAATGGTGAATGGCTCAATACGTTCACTCATGTCCCTTCAATAAAATGGTGGCATAAGCTACCAGCCCTTCCTCCCTTCCTACAAACCCCATTTTTTCGGTAGTGGTTGCTTTAATGGATACATCCGTTATTTGCAGCGAAAGAATATCAGCGATCACCTGTTGCATTTTTGGGATATAGTCCTTTATTTTAGGCGCCTGCAGGCAGAGGGTACTATCAATATTTACAATAGCATAGCCAGCCTTTTTTATCAGGTTAAAACTTTGCAGAAGCAATATTTTACTATCAATATTCTTTAAGGCCGCATCGGTATCCGGAAAGTGTACACCGATATCGCCAAGACAGGCCGCACCCAGCATGGCATCGCATATTGCATGCAATAATACATCCGCATCACTGTGCCCCAATGCGCCCTTAGGATGGTCAATCTTAACCCCGCCCAACCAAAATTCCCTGTCGGTAACCAATTGATGAAAATCAATACCAAAGCCTATTCTCAAACTCATAATAGTTCTTTTATTCAAACAAATGTACGGTAGTATAAAAATAAAAAAGCGCCTGGCCGGGGCAAGACGCTTTTATCGCATAAAATTATTTAATTATTTTACTTCATCCGCAAAATCAAAAACCAGGCTAAAACGCAAAGTATTTGACAAAGGATTGCGGTTAACTCCATTTCCTGATGGCAAAAGATAAGAGAAGTTTAAGCCAAACGTACTATATTTCAAACCTGCCCCCATGGT
This sequence comes from Ferruginibacter sp., assembly GCA_031416575.1. GTDB lineage: Bacteria > Bacteroidota > Bacteroidia > Chitinophagales > Chitinophagaceae > Ferruginibacter. The sequence goes on along the minus strand of JANOTW010000430.1, from coordinate 565 downwards.
AAAATATTTTCTATTTCCCTTTGTAGCATGCTCGTAAAAATATCCTGCCCTTAATGCAAATTGTTCTTTGTACCAAAATTCCGTTCCTAAGGAAGCCTGCACTTCCTTAATTTCTTCAGAGAATCCTCCGGGCGCATCACCAAATGAACTAAACCAACTGCCAACCACACCTTTGTTGCGGTAACCTACCAAACGGGTGCTATCGCCAAGTGCGGGGGGGGTAGGAACTAATAATTTATGGATATCAAGCCCGAAAGTCATTTTGCTATCTTCATCAAATGCTTTTGTATAGGCCACCCCCAGGCCGAGATTAGCGGGAATAAAATCCTTTTGGGTGGCATCGCTTGTGTAGGATATTTTTGAACCAAGATTACTTAATGTAACGCCATAGTTTAATCCTGATCCATCTTCTTTAATACCGGTGTGGAATACACTTAAATCACCAGCTACAGCCGAACCGGCCTTGTAAGAAACCCCATTGATGGTTCCACTTGCCAAATTGGAATTGATGTACCGTAGCGCTATACCCAATGACAATTTATCGGATAGTTTTCTTGAATACCCT
>JANOTW010000429.1:0-2800 GCA_031416575.1 Ferruginibacter sp. | reverse complement strand
GCGATGCTTATCACGGGAAGCACGGCTTTGCAGGATGCGGCAAAAATATTATTGGAAAAAACATCGTGTACTTTTGCCATCACGTTAGGTAAGGAAGGTACCATGCTGGGGTTTGATAAAAACACCACTATCATTCCCAGCATACCGGTAAAGCCGGTAGATACTACCGGTGCGGGAGATGCGTTTGTAGGCGCCGTACTGTACCAGCTAAGTGATAAAACCCTGCCTGAAATAAAATCATTATCCGCCACCGGGTGGCAACATATAATTACAAATGGAAATAAAGCCGGCGCCCGCACCTGCGAATACATGGGTGCGATGGATGCATTCAAACATTTGAATAACCAGATATTTCATTAAAAATAAATTCCGTGTACAATCCCCAGTTACATCAACTCATCAACAAGGTACTTCAGCAAAAAAATATTGATATTGCCGGCAACGATAACTTGTTTTATACAAGATTCGTAGCCAATGCCAGCGCCATACATTTTTTGTATAACGAATTATATGGGCGGCATCCGCAGCATACCGAAATATTTAGCCAATTGATCGTTACCATTGCGTCAGCTCATATAAAACGGCCATCACCCTTAAAACAAAGAGATGAAGAAAAGGAAAATGCGGGTAATTGGTTTTTAAGCAATGAAATAACCGGCATGGGTTTATACGTGGATCGTTTTTGCGGCAACCTGGGCAACCTTGAAAAAAAACTACCGTATTTTGAAAAACTGGGCGTTAATCTTTTACACCTGATGCCGGTGATGGAAAGCCCGGAGGGTGAAAGCGATGGCGGTTATGCCGTATCTGATTTCAGGAAAGTAGATGAGCGCTTTGGCACGATTGCCGGCCTGCAAAAAGTACAGTTGGGTATGCGCAAAAAAAACATGTACCTGATGATGGACATCGTATTCAATCATACTTCGCATCACCATGAATGGGCGGTAAAGGCAAAGCAGGGGAATAAGCATTACCAGGATTATTTCTATATGTACGATGACCGGGCCATACCTGATGCTTTTGATAAAACGATGCCCGAAATTTTCCCCATGAATTCACCAGGCAATTTTACCTGGTCACCTGAATGCGACAAATGGGTAATGAGTATTTTCCACAATTACCAATGGGATTTGAATTATTCAAACCCCGTCGTGTTTATTGAAATGCTGGATACCGTTTTCTTTTATGCCAACCTGGGGATAGACATTTTGCGGATTGACGCACCGGCATTTATCTGGAAGCAATTGGGTACTACCTGCCAGAATTTACCACAGGCGCACACCATATTAAGATTGATACGGCAATGCGTGCAGGTGGCTACACCGGGTATGGCATTGCTGGGTGAGGCCATAGTAGCGCCAAAGGATATCATGAAATATTTTGGTACGGGGTTGTATTCCGCCAAGGAATGCGATTTTGCCTACAATGCCACACAGATGGCATTGCAGTGGGATGCACTTGCAACGGGTGATACAAGGGTAATGCTTGCTGCACAGCATGAAATATTACAGAAGCCTTATGGCGGTTCATGGATCAGCTATACCCGCTGCCATGATGATATCGGTTTGGGGTATGATGATTATATGATACGGCATGCGGGGTTTGATCCCTATAACCACAGGAAATTTCTACAGGAATATTACGCTGGCGTTCACCCGGGTTCTACTGCAATGGGCGCATTGTTCGCTGTAAACCCAAAAACCCAGGATGCCCGGATCAGCGGATCGCTTGCTTCGCTGTGTGGGCTCGAAAAAGCCATCCTGGACAATGACCAGGCGGGGATAAACATTTCAATAAACAAGATTTTGCTGATGCAGGCACAAAGCTTTTTTATTGGAGGAATTCCCATGCTTTTTTATGGTGATGAAGCAGGCTACACCAATGATTATTCTTACCTGGATGATGCGGGTAAAAGCTATGATAACCGGTGGATGCACCGCCCGGTAATTGATTGGGTAAAGAATGAAAATATCGGGATAGCAGGAACCATCGAACAGCGGATTTTTTCCGGCACCAAACAATTGATCAGTATAAGAAAAAAATTAGCGGTAGTGGGGGATTATAAAAATCTAACCTGGCTTAGTCCCCATAATATACATGTAGCAGGTTACCTGCGTACACTGGACGAGCAAAAACTGTATTGTATATTTAATTTCAGCCATAAAACGGCCTTTTTAACCTGGGCCGCCTTCAGGCAACATGGCCCTTCACCCGATCAGCTATATGATCATTGGAATGATGAGGTTTATACCGTTGGTAGCGACCAGGAGTATTTTATCATGCCGCCTTATACTTTTAATATACTGGAAGTGAAATGAAAATAATAGTTTAAGCGGGATGATTTATTAAAGACATTTTTTTTCGGGGCAGGTACGATTGTTCGATGTTAAGAAACGCACGGATGCGGGTAAACGATTTTTATGAATGCATACTTCCAATCCGTACTAATCTTTGGTGCATGTTTTTTCTTTTGGGCCGTGCTGTTGATCCCTGATTAAGCGCCGTTCCGCCAGTTGGCGGAACGGTGTACTGCATATCATTGTGGATCTTTTCGCACGCTGTAGCTGATGCTCATTTCAGAAGCCCAGTGATGTTCCGGCGGGGTTTTCACAACATACCCTTCAAATTTTAAAAGCGCTTCTATACAACCATTCTTTTTTTTGTTGTCCGGGCAGAAGAATTTCAATTAGGCATCGTTGCGTCGCCCTCGTGTACTGAATACCATTGGGGAACTTTAATTGCGTTATGATGAGCGATTCTTTACCGTAGTTAATGAACTGGCAGAAGGCCTCGCCGCTGG